>CAACVI010000049.1 GCA_900659855.1 Candidatus Desulfarcum epimagneticum | reverse complement strand
CTCTGAAACGGTTGTCTGAATCCGTATAGCTCAGGAATGGGAACAATGGCTCGGGCCATCGCAATGATTTATGACAACAGGGAAAAGGCAAAAAAATGAGCCTAAATTTTTCTTAAGCGCCTTTATATCAAACATCTCAGCGTCTTTTTTAATTGATTTGTTTAATGCTCTTTGATAGTTTTGTCCCAAACGCGAATATGAATATAAAAAGAAAGGGAGTCATCATGGACGCCCAGCAGACCCAAGCGAACTTTCAGGAGATATGGACTCTTTTCCGGGAAACGGTCAAAGCCCTGAAGGGGGCCGAAAAAATGGTCGGCCCTCTTGGAAGCAGATCGGGCGAATTCGTCGAAGGCATGGTCAAGGCGTCCATGCAAAGGATGTTCAGAGATCGGGGCATCAATATTGAGCAGGTTCACCAGCGTTCCTCGTAAACGCTTACAGTTCTGTGCGTTATCCCATATTGACCATTCCAACCCCGTGAACACTTACAACAAAAGCGGTCGCCGAGGCTATGGTTTAGACAATGGAAGACACCGTTCATTTTCAGGACATGCTTAAGGAACGCGGGATCAAACGAGAATGGGCCGATCTTGCGGTCCTTGAGCCTGACAGAACCGAGGAGCATGTTGACGGAACACGGCATTATATTCGCCGGATTGAAGAGTATGGGAACCGTTGGCTGCGTGTGGTTGTGAACGTGTCATCTGAGCCACATAAGCGTGTGACGGCATTTTTTGACCGGAGATTGCGGAGGGCGAAATGAGAATAAAAATGGACAAGGACAGCGACGCGCTCTATTTTCGATTTGATGAGAATCGGATTGTGGACTCGGAGGAAGTCAGACCGGGAGTTGTGCTCGACTTTGACGAAAACGACAGGGTGGTGGGTGTGGAATTCCTTGGAATCTCCGCCCGCGCAAACAAAGAAGAGCTTTCCACCATGCGGTTCCAAGTGGGGTGATTGGGTCGTCCACCGCCGCCCCCTGGCTTTTCGCCGGTGAGGCCGGGGGCGTTTTTATGGATTTCGGGGGCGAGTTCTGGGAAAAATAGGGACGAAAAATAGAAACAGGCAAATAATACTTGTTTGATAAAAAACGAATTAAACAATGGGCAACATTTTTTCTTGAATCACAATAATAATCGGTTAACCATAAGCTTCACTTGACCAGAAGAGGTTCGTTGGCCACTTCGTGGAATTTGCTTCGGGGGCCGGCAAGTGAGCAAAACATTCGGACCAAAAGAGACATAATGAATAATGTGCCAGATTCGATCCGGGATGAGTTTCTCCAGGCGTGCCATAAGGCTGCCGGTCGCGGCCTGATGCGCTGCGGCAGCGGCAATCTTTCACGACGTTTGGACGATGCCCGATTGCTGGCCACCTCATCAAGAAGCTGGGCGGAAAACCTGTCCGAAGACGAGGTCTCCGTGTGCCGCATTGCTGACGGCGCTATTCTCGACGGGCCTAAGCCGACATTAGAGATCGGATTTCATGCGGGCACCCTGAGGGCGCGCCCTGATATAAACGTCGTAATGCATTTTCAGACGCCCTGCGCGACGGCTTTAGCCTGTTGCGAGGCGGACGACACCGACTATTTCGTGATCCCAGAGATCCCATTCTATATCGGACACGTGGCGAGAGTTCCCTATCTCCTCCCAGGCTCGAAGGAACTCGCTGATGCTGTGATAATGGCCATGCGTGACCACGATATGGTTATCATGAGCAATCACGGGATGGTGACAGTCGGGACCGACTATGCCCATGCCATCCAGAATGCTGAATTCTTCGAGCTTGCCTGTGAGGTGATCACTCGCGGTGGCAATACGCTGAAATCCCTGTCGCAAGAGGATGTCAACCGTCTTCTTGAATTGCGACAGGATTCAGCCAAAGGAGTTTAGAAAAGAATAGTCCGAACAAAGCGCTGCACGGTACGGCGTACCGCCGCCCGTGAGTGCAACCGTTATGCCTCTGAGATTCTGTAGGGAACCTTCTGCGCCAATGTAAGTGAGGCGCTTACCCTTTGAAAAATTAGTGTGGAGCGGGTAAGTTATTCATTTGAAAGCCGCCTTGTTTTTATTCGGAAATTAATCTGCTGTCGTGTCACGGCATGGACTGTGACTGCTCTTATCCTATCTCCGCATACCTCGTAGGGAATCATTATCAGACGCTCGTCATACCCCCCGGTCCTGCATGACATTTTCCCCCTGAGAACCGTCACAGAAAATATCACCGAATCTTTTTTTCGATTCTCGAAATTTCCCTTTGGGCCTCCGGGGCGCAGGGGCATCCCGGCCAGAGGCGAAGCGCCCGGTCGAACTGCCGGGCCGCGCCCTCATCGTCCCCTGAGGCGGCCAGGGCTTTTGCCAGGTAGAATGCCATTTCGGCGTTTCGGGGGGCGACCCGGACGCCCTTTGAAAGCGTGGCCGCGGCCTGGGGGATTTTTCCCATGGCCATATAGGTCCGGCCCAGATCCCGCAGGGCCATTTCGAATCCAGGCGCCAGCTTCAGGGCCTTTTGGTAGTGAATGACGGCCTGGGCGTAATTCTTTTTGTTGTAGTGCGCCCAGCCGAGATTGGCCAGGGAATAATGGGGGGTGGCGTAAAGCAGGTTGTCGGTGACGCGCCCGATGGCGGCGATGGCGGCGTCCCATTTTTTCATGGCCAGGTAGGCCGAGCCCAGGTTGTTCCACGCCTCGGCGTAGTTCGGTTTGAGGGCCAGGGCGTTTTTAAAGCTCGCCTCGGCCGCCTCCAGGCGGTTTTTGGCCATGTACGCAAGGCCCAGGTTGTTCAAAAGGGCGGGGTCTTCGGGGAAAAGGTCTTTGGCCTTTAAAAATTCCCCCAGCGCCGACGTGTAATCCCGGGACGCCATGTGCGCCTCGCCCACCTTGCGTATGGCGTCGGCCCGGATTCGGCGCGTTTCCAGATCGGCGGCGCATGAGGCCAGGAGAGCCAGGGCCGCCCAGGCCGCGACGAGGATTCGGACCCGGGGCCTCATGGGCGCCCCCCCGTCTTTTCGCCCTCCGGGTTGAGAACTTCGGCCATTTTCTCCAGATCTTTGGTCTTGCCCATCACGATCACCGTGTCGCCGGGCATGATGCGGTTTTCCGAGGATGGGTTAAAAATCATGGTCCCGTCTTCGCGCTGCATGGCGATGACGATGACGTTGAAATTCACCCGAACCCCCGATTCCTTGAGTTTGAGGCCGGTGATTTTGGAGGATTCCGTGGCGGTGATCTCCTCCATCTCGATGTCGTGGCGCTTCCATTCAAACACCAGGTCTAAAAAGTTGGTCAGGTTGGGGTTGAGCGCCCTTTGGGCCATTCGGCGCCCGCCGGTTTCGTAGGGCGAATCCACAAAGTCGGCGCCCGCCGCCAGAAGTTTGGACTTGGCCCGGTGGTCCCCGGCCCGGGAAATGATGGACACGCTGGAATTGAGCTGGCGGGCCGTGAGAAGGAAATAGGGGACAGGCAGAAAGCGCCGATTAAAACCGGTAAGGGATAGAGAATGGAAGAGTCTTATGGTGAAGGTTTAGAATAATAAAAGTAATAAAAGGGGACAGGTCAATAATGCTTGACAACTATAAAGAGCAATAGTATTTTATCCACCATCATTTCCAAACATCAAAAACAGGACAAAACCCATGCCAAGAACAGCCAGAATGCTCAACAAGGGCGAAAAAACCGTTTACCATGTCATTTCCCGAACCGCCTTGGACGGTTTCCCCTTTCAGGACGTGGAAAAAGAGGCCCTTGTCAAAATCATCAAAAAATTCAGTTACATCTATTTTTCCGACATCATGGGCTTTTGCGTCATGGACAACCATTTCCACCTGCTGGTGAAAATGCGCCCGGATCATGATTTCACGGACGAACAAATCCGGGAGCGGTTTGTGAACCTCTACGGAAGAGAACGGGAATTCGGGGAAGCCGACATTGAGCGTTTCCGGGAGAAATGGTCCAATCTGTCGGAATTCATGAAAGAAATCAAGCAGACCTTCTCACGGTTTTATAACAGACTCCATCACCGAAAAGGAACGCTGTGGGCCGAGCGTTTCAAAAGCGTGATCGTGGAGAATGGAAACACTTTAATCAACTGTCTGGCCTATATTGACTTAAACCCTGTCCGGGCCGGAATCGTGGATCGTCCGGAGGCGTATCGCTGGAGTTCCCTGGGATATCACATTCAATCCGGAAATGAGGGCGCTTTTTTGTCCACTGACTTCGGCCTGGTGGAATTCAACGTCATGAGCGAAGCCGAAAGAATAAGGCGATACCGGCGATATGTGTATGAAGCCGGGGCGTTGAGACCCTCGGGAAAGGACTTTGCGGGAAGCATTGATCCGGGTGTTGTGGAAAAGGAAAGAAACGCCGGATTTAACCTGACCCGGACCCGAAGATTCGCATACAGAACCCGCTATTTCACCGATTCTGGAATCATCGGCTCCAAAGCGTTTGTCATGACGCATTACCAGAGGTTTAAAGATCGTTTTGAGTCCAAACGCGAAAAGAAGCCCAAATCTATCCAAGGGCTTGATGGAATTTATTCTCTGAAACGATTGTCTGAATCTGTATAGTTCAGGAAGGGGGGATCGATAGGGCGCGGGCCGTCGCAATGATTTCTAATAACAGGGAAAAGGCTAAAAATATGAGCCTAAATTCTTCCTAAGCGCCGTATTTGAGGATCAAAATCGCATGTGTAAGAATACGCTGTGAGATTATAGAAATGGCGCGCGCATTCTTAAACCGTTCATTTTATGCCCCAAATGGGGCGTTTAAGACCATTTCGAGGGGCAAAATTCAATCGGTTTAAAATAAAATCGGGCTGTTCTGACGGTCCGACATCCATTGCGTCCATTGCGCTAAGGATTTTTGAAGGACGCGGAAAAAATATTCCTCCCTTGTTATTTTGTGTACTATGATATTTTTTACGATGCCGTCTCACCTACTTTTTTACGAGTCTGTTTTTTTAAATTAAGGGAGAAATGACATGAAAACATTTAACGTCATTATAGAAAAAGACACGGAAAATTTTTATATCGCCACAGTCCCGGAGTTAAAGGGATGCCATACCCAGGCCAAATCCCTGGACGTATTGATGGAGCGCGTCAGGGAAGCCATTGAATTGTGCCTTGAAGTCCACGGCGCTCCAATTGACACAGAATTTGTGGGGGTTCAAAGAATCGCGGTGACAGCATGACCCAATTCCCTTCCTTGAAAGGCAAGGACGTGATCAAAATCCTTAAAAAAATCGGTTTTGAGGTCATCCGTGTCAAAGGCAGCCATCATTTTTTTTAACACCCCGAGGGACGTTGCTCTGTCGTCCCTGTTCATTCCGGCGAAACGATCGGTCCCGGACTTTTTTCAAAAATTCTTCGGAATTGTGAATTGACGAGGCGCGAATTTTTGAAATTGATCTAAACAAAGACAAAGGGAGCGCCTTAGGCCAGATGGGAAAATAGGGGACAGGCAGAAAGCGCCACCGAAAACATCCTGGCCCAGAACATCAATGAGCCTGGCCCTGTGGCGGGAAAGGGCTATATTTTTTATAAATTTTCTAAGCAGTCACACCTTTTGCAAACTGCCTCTCTGCCAAGCCAAGTATCTTTGCCTGAGCCATTTCCATTATATAATCCCGGACAAAGGAGCTGGCATTCAGAATTTCTATTCCGATCAGTTCGCCGTCCCCGTTTATCTCTGCAGTGATGTTCGGAGTTATTTCGATACTCCCCGCCTCCTTTTCATCGGAAACGACAAAGTGCAGAATGTCATCATCTTTGAAATATTTCATCTCTGATTTGTTATTCATTTGAAAGCCGCCTTGTTTTTATTCGGAAATTAATCTGCTGTCGTGTCACGGCATGGACTGCGGCTGCTCTTATCGTATCTCCGTATACCTCGTAGGGAATCATTATCAGACGCTCGTCATACCCCCCCCCGGTCCTGCATGACATTTTCCTTGCATTTTCCTTCTGAGAACCGTCACAGAAAATATCACCGAATCTTTTTTCCGATTCTCGAAATCTCCCTCTGGGCCTCCGGGGCGCAGGGGCATCCCGGCCAGAGGCGAAGCGCCCGGTCGAACTGCCGGGCCGCGCCCTCATCGTCCCCGGAGGCGGCCAGGGCTTTTGCCAGGTAGAATGCCATTTCGGCGTTTCGGGGGGCGGCCCGGACGCCCTTTGAAAGGGCGGCCGCAGCCTGGGGGATTTTTCCCATGGCCATATAGGTCCTGCCCAGATCCCGCAGGGCCATTTCAAATCCAGGCGCCAGCTTCAGGGCCTTTTGGTAGTGCATGACGGCCTGGGCGTAATTCTTTTTGTTGTAGTGCGCCCAGCCGAGATTGGCCAGGGAATAATGGGGGGTGGCGTAAAGCAGGTTGTCTGTGACGCGCCCGATGGCGGCGATGGCGGCGTCCCATTTTTTCATGGCCAGGTAGGCCGAGCCCAGGTTGTTCCACGCCTCGGCGTAGTCCGGTTTGAGGGCCAGGGCGTTTTTAAAGCTCGCCTCGGCCGCCTCCAGGCGGTTTTTGGCCATGTACGCAAGGCCCAGGTTGTTCAAAAGGGCGGGGTCTTCGGGGAAAAGGTCTTTGGCTTTTAAAAACTCCCCCAGCGCCGACGTGTAATCCCGGGACGCCATGTGCGCCTCGCCCACCTTGCGTATGGCGTCGGCCCGGATTCGGCGCGTTTCCAGATCGGCGGCGCATGAGGCCAGGAGAGCCAGGGCCGCCCAGGCCGCGGCGAGGGTTTGGAGCCGGGGCCTCATGGGGTTCCCCCTGTCTTTTCTCCGCCCGGGTTCAGGATTTCGGCCATTTTTTCCAGATCGTTGGTTTTGCCCATTACGATCACCGTGTCGCCGGGCATGATGCGGTTTTCCGAGGAAGGGTTGAAGATCATGGTCCCGTCTTCGCGCTGCATGGCGATGACGATGACGTTGAAATTCACCCGAATCCCCGATTCCTTGAGTTTGAGACCGGTGATTTTGGAGGATTCCGTGGCGACCATCTCCTCCATCTGGATGTCGTGGCGCGTCCATTCAAACACCAGGTCTAAAAAATTGGTCAGGTTGGGGTTGAGCGCCCTTTGGGCCATTCGGAATCCGCCGGTTTCGTAGGGCGAATCCACAAAGTCGGCGCCCGCCGCCAGAAGTTTGGATTTGGCCCGGTGGTCCCCGGCCCGGGAGATGATGGACACGCTGGAATTGAGCTGACGGGCCGTGAGCGTCAGAAACACGTTGTCCGTGTCCGTGGCCAGGGAGGCGATGAGCCCCCGGGCCCTGTCGATGCCGGCTTTGATGAGGTTTTCCTCCTCGGAGGCGTCCCCCGGGACATACAAAATGCCCTGCGCCTCCAGCTCGGCGATGAGGTCTTCATCTCTTTCCATGACCACGAGGTCCAGGTTTTTTCGACCCTGGCGGTGGCTGATTCGCTCATAAATGACCTTTCCGATCCTGCCGTAGCCGCATATGATATAATGGTCTTTGAGTTTTCCGATCTTTTTGCTCAATTTTCGTCTCCCCAATATTTTCCGGATTCGCCCCTCCACCATGATCTGAACCGCGACCCCGGCCACATAAATAAAAAATCCCATGCCCGAGATGATAAGCAGAAGGGTGTACACCCGGCCGGCCCGGCTCAGTTCGTGAACCTCGCCGTATCCCACCGTGGCCAGGCTGATGACGGTCATGTAAATTGAGTCCAGAAGGCCCCAGCCCTCTATGATCATGTACCCGGCGGAGCCCGCCGACACAATGATGGCCAGAAGCAGGTTGCATAAAATAAAATGAGAGGATCGTTCCATAAAAGGGGGCGTCCTTAATCCAAAAGCCGGGCGGTCCGGCGATTTGTTTTATTTTCGGTTTTCTTCTTTTCCCGGGCAGGGCCAGATTACGCAATTTGAGATTGAAAATCAAGAGGTTTATCCAGCCGCGCCCATGGAGCGGCCCAAACCTAATTCCTTGACGCCGCAGGGAGGGTTTGATAAAGTCGTTTCGTTATGCCCAAGGAGAAAAAACTGTTTAAACGCCTGCGCGAAGAGATGGTGGCGACCCAGATTGAGGCCCGGGGAATTACGGACAAAAGGACCCTGGACGCCATGCGCCGGGTTCCCAGGCATCTTTTTGTCAGCGAGGCCCTGGAAAACCGGGCCTACGGGGACCACCCCCTTCCCATTCGCGAGCGGCAGACCATCTCACAGCCCTTTATCGTGGCGGAAATGACCCAGGCGCTGGCCCCGGGCCCCGACGACCGGGTTCTGGAGGTGGGGACCGGGTCGGGATACCAGGCCGCTGTTCTGGCCGAGCTGGCCTTTCGGGTGTACACCATTGAAAGGATTCACTCCCTTTTCACGGAGTCCCGCCGGCGCTTTGACCGGCTGGGCTGTCACAACATCGTGTCGCGATACTCGGACGGCGCCGAAGGGTGGCCGGATGAAAGCCCCTTTGACGCCATCATCGTGACCGCCGGGGCGCCGGACATTCCCGATCCCCTGGTCCGCCAGCTGGCCGAAGGCGGGCGCATGGTGATTCCCGTGGGCGGCCGGACGACCCAGGAGCTTGTGAAAATCGAAAAACTCGGGGATGAAATCCGAAAAACCCGGATGGGGGGATGCCGTTTCGTTCCGCTCATCGGCGGGCATGGCTGGGCCGTTTGAGACCCTTTTCCGATTGATCCGTTTCGCCCCGAAACCGGGGCGCCCCAAACCACTTAAAAAAAGCGAAGGCTTTGAAATCACAAAATTGACCGCCACAGACCCGACAAACGCCCGCGCCCCCCGGACATGGAAAGACGCTTTTTTTCAAACCCCCGGCCCCCGTTCCCCGGGGGCCTTCGCCGCTTTGGCCGCCAGAGGCTTTTGCATGGGCGCGGCGGACATTGTCCCCGGCGTGTCCGGGGGCACCATGGCCCTGGTCATGGGGATATACCTGGATCTCCTGGAGGCCGTCCGGTCCGCGGACGCGGCGTTTTTTAAACGCCTTTTCCGGGCCGATTTCAAAGGGGCGCTGTCCGGCCTTCACCTCCGGTTTCTTTTGCCCCTTTTTTTGGGAATCGTCCTGGCCCTGGTCAGTCTGGCCGGCGTCATTCATTATTTCCTGGAGCATTTTCCGGTTTATGTCTGGGGTTTTTTCTCAGGCCTTATCGCGGCGTCGGCGGCCGTGGTGTTAAAGCAGGTGAAAAAGTGGGCCGGCGGCGCGGCGGTCATGTTTCCGGCGGGACTGGCCCTGGCTTTTGTGATCGCCGGCCTGGCGCCCGTGTCCACGTCGAACCAGCCGCCGTTTATTTTCCTGGCCGGTTTTGTGGCCGTGTGCGCCATGATTCTGCCCGGGATCAGCGGCGCCTTCATACTTCTTTTGCTGGGCAAGTACGAATTTATCACCGGGACGCTTCGAAATCCCTTTTCTTCGGAAAATCTCTGGGTCATCGCCGTGTTTGTCTCGGGATGCCTGTGCGGTCTTTTTGTGTTTTCCCGGGTTTTAAAATTTTTGATCGAGCGATACCGGGACGCCTCCCACGCCTTTCTGGCGGGCGTCATCGCCGGCTCCATGACCAAGAGCCAGATCGTGGAGGCGCTTTCGGCGGCCCTGGACGGTTTGAAGGGGGCCTTTTCCGGAGACTGGGGCGCCCAAAACATCTGGGTCCCGGCGCTTCTGGCCGCCGGCTTTTTATTTGTGATTTTTCTGGAACGCGCGTCTGAAAAGAAAACGTTGACATTCTAAGGGCTCGCTCAAAAATTAGTTATTTTTGAGCGAGCCCTAAACCAAAGAGGCATTCAATCATGGGACTTCTATCCTCCACATCCTCCCTGGCCCGGTACATGGTCCGGGGAAAGCCCGACGCCCCGATTATTGAGACGGCGCGGCGCGGGCTGAGCGAAAACCGCTTTCGTGAAATCGACCAGAGCGCCCGGGAGAAATCCGTCGGGTGGACCTCCCTTGAAACCCCGTACCGGCCGGACTTTGAGGACTCCTCCTTTCTCGTGGGGCCGTTTTTTATCTTCGCTTTGCGGGTGGACAAAAAAAAGGTTCCCCCCAAACTGTTTAAAAAACACCACACCCTGGCGATGGAAGAGAAACTGGCGAAATCCGGAAGGGATTTTTTGTCCAGGGACGAAAAGTCCGACCTGAAGGAAAGCGTTTTAAACGCGCTTTTGACACGGATGCCCGCCACCCCCGATATCTATGACGTGGTCTGGAACGTGGAAGAGTCGTGGGCGTGGTTTTTTTCCGGGACAAAGTCGGCCAATGAGGACTTTGAAACGCTTTTTTCAAAATCCTTCAACCTGTCCGTCATTCGTCTCTTTCCTTACTCCGAAGCCGGCTTCGCCTCGGGCCTGGACGATTCGCGGCAAAGCCTTTTGTCTAAACTTCAACCGACTCAATTCGCGGGATGACCCCATGCTGGATATCGCCATCGCTTACAATCGTTATAAGTTTTTGGGAAATGAATTTTTAACCTGGCTCTGGTTCGTCATGGACACGGACCCGGATCTTTTCAGGCAAATCGATGAGGAATGCGCCTCGTTTGAGATCGGGGATAAAATCGTGCTGGAAAAACGATCGAAAGACGCCCAGGAGGTGGTCTCCATCAAGGGGGACAACGCCGGCCGGGAGGAGGGGAAGCTGTCTTTGAAAAAAGGCGCGGTGGTGACCGCCATGAACCTTTTGTATCAGTCCGGGTCGGAAAAATGGCGTTTTTCACTGAAAGGCGAAAGCTTCGGCATATCGGGGCTTAAAACCCCGGAAACCGGCCGGGTGGAGACCCGCCAGGACATGGAAGGCGCCATTCTGGAAAAAATCTTTCTTGTGGAAAAAGCCGTGTCCTTTCTTAAGGGCATTTTTCGCCGGTTTCTGGACATCCGGCTGTCCGATGAATGGGAGGGGAAATGGGTTCCAAAAATGAAAAAATGGACACAGGCATGACATCATACAAAACGGCGCTGGTGAAATACGAAACGCCTCTGGAGTCGGTCCGAAAAGCCGTGGCGCTTTCATCGGGACTGGATCACATGCCTTCCGGCGCCCGGGTGTTCATCAAACCCAACATCGTGTTCTGGACAAAAGAAACCCCCTTTCCCAAATGGGGCGTCATCACCACCTCCCGGCTGGTCCATGACATCACGGTCCTTTTAAAGGAGCGGGGCGTGGAAGACATCACCATCGGGGAAGGCTCGGTCACCTTCAATCCCCGGGACCGCGAGACCCAGGCCCATGCCTATGAAAGCCTGGGGTACGGGTTTTTAAAAAAGCGATACGGGGTCAAATCCGTGAATGTGTTTGACCGGCCCTTTAAAAAAGTCGATCTCGGGGACGGCATGACGCTTCGGTTCAACGCCGACATCCTGGAAAGCGACTTTGTGGTGAACCTGCCGGTGATGAAGACCCACAACCAGACCCGGGTGAGCCTGGGAATCAAAAACTTGAAGGGCGTCATCGACATTTCCTCCCGGAAAAAATGCCACAACGCCGACCCCCGCCACGACCTTCACGCCATGGTGGCGCGCCTGGCCGACCCCATGCCCCCCATGCTCACCCTTGTGGACGGCATATACACCAACGAGCGGGGCCCGGGCATGGACGGCCGGATGAGAAGAAGCGACATCCTGGCGGCGTCCGCCGACGTTCTGTCCGCCGACATGACCGCCTCAAAGGTTCTGGGGCACGACCCCCGGGACGTTCCCCACCTGGCCCATGCCGCCGCCGGCCGGGGACGGCCCGCGGACATGTCCGACGTGGAGGTGGTCGGGGAAAAAATCGAGGATGTGGCCGATTACCACGAGTTCGACTTCGGGTATTCTGAAAACGAGCGCGCCTGCCTGCCCGTTCCCATGGCCCGGGAGGGCATCAGCGGCGTGTTTTACCAAAAGTACGACCTGACCATGTGCACCTACTGCTCCGGGATCAACGGCCTGATCCTGTCCGCCATCCGATACGCCTGGAAGGGCGAGCCGTGGGATGATGTGGAGGTTTTGACGGGAAAGACCATGACGCCGTCGCCCGGCAAAAAAAAGACCATCCTGGTCGGCGAGTGCATGCATAAGGCCAACGCCGATCACCCCCATATCAACGAGCGGATCTCCATCCGGGGATGTCCCCCCCAAATCATGGACATTCACAAGGCCCTGAACCAGGCCGGAATCCAGGCCGACGCGGGTCTGTTTGAGAATTTTGACAAACTCCCGGGGTTTTTCATGGAAAAATACGCCGGACGCCCGGAATTCGACGAGGGATTTTTCAGGATCGAATAAGTTACGGGCGTGTCGGTCTCACTTGAAAACGCCGCGTTTTCGGATCAGCTCCTCGATGTTGGGTTTGTGGAAAAAAAAGATCAAAACCGCCGTGGCCGCCGTCCCGGCCATGGCCCGGGAGTCCCACTGAAAGCGGGCCATCATGCCCAGGGTCAGGATGAGCGTCATGGCAAAGGACGCCACAAAGGGAATTTTAGAGGCCCGGTGCGCCATGCCCCACGCCGCCCCGGACAAAAGGGCCGCCGCGGGATTCAGCGCCAGGACGAATCCCAGGTAGTTGGCCACGCCCTTTCCCCCCTTGAAACCGTGAAAACAGGGAAAACGGTTTCCCAGGATCAGGGCCAGGCCGATCCACGGGATCAGCGACGGGTCGCGGATAAACGCCAAAGACGCCCAGGCCACGGCGGCGGCCCGCGCCATGTCCAGGAAAAGGACCACAGCGGCCCAGGAAAGCCCGGCCTGACGGCGCACGTTGGTGGCCCCGGCGTTTCGGCTGAAACGGCTCCTGGGGTCTGGTTTTCCCAAAAGCTGAAATAAAACAATAGACACATTCACCGAGCCCGCGACATAGGCTCCGGCGCAAAAAGCGATCAAAAGGGTCATGGCGATGTCCTCGGGCGCGCGGCGCCCTTCCGGTTAAAAGATGGCAAATTTCATAAAAATGGGTCAGGCGGCGTCGTCAAAACACATCATCGAAAAAAACCGCCGAAGGCCTGTCCGGAAGAAACGCCTTGTTCTCAATGGCGTCGTTTAAATCTGCCCGGGAGTCCTCGTCCATCCACCACAGCCAGTAGGCGCTTCGCTCATCCCCGTATTTGGACAAAACGGTCTCCGGGGTCCCGAATTTGTTCCAGTGCAAAAGCCGGGTGTGGCGGATGTTCCAGAGCAGAACGTAGGGGTGGGCCCGGTAAATCTCCTGGTCGATCCGGCGGTTGATGTCATTGCGTTTTTCGATATGAAACACGCCTTTCTGGGCGTCGATGAGCGCGTCCACCTTCGGGCTTTTAAACCCGGTGATGTTGTTTCCCCCTTTTCGGTCCGCCTCTCCGGAGAGCCACATGCCCTCGGGGTCTTTGAATATCCCGGAGCTCCAGGCGGCCCAGGTCATCTGGTAATTGAACTCGTCCATGTCCCTGGCCCAGGCGGCCCAGTCTTTTTTGTCGATCACAAGATCGATTCCCGAATTTTTGAGGTCTTCGGCGTAAATGGCCAGAAATTTGTCCACAAAGGCGCTTCGGGTTAAAAACCTGAACGAGAACGGGACCCCGTTTTTCTCTAAAATCCCGGTTTTGGGGCTGGCCCGCCACCCGGCCTCCTTTAAAAGGGCGTCGGCTTTGGCCCGGTCGAATTCCATGACGGGGTTGGGGCAGGGGCGTTTTTTGGACCACAGATCCTCAAAGTAGGACCGGTGCAAAAAATACTGGTCGTACATGAGCGTGGCGTTCATCTTTCGGCGGTTAAGAAGATGGGCCATGGCCTTTCGGACCCTCACATCGTCAAAGGGCGGCCGCCTCATGTTCATGGCGAACCCCTGGAACCCCACCGGGTTGTGGTTGTGGACGCTTTGCTTCACGATCCAGTTTTTCTCAAACTTCTCTCCTTTGACATCCTGGATCCATATCCGGGACGTATAGACGGGAAAAAGGTCGATGAGCCCTTTTTTAAAGGCGTCAAAGGCGTTTTCCCGCTCCGCGTAAAACCGGAACTTCAGGGTTTTGAAATTCCCGATTCCCTTGAACCGAAGCGCCCCGGCGTTCCACCAGTCGCCGCGTCTTTCCATGTTCAAAAAACGCCCCTCGTCTATTTTTGCCAGGCGATAGCGCCCGGACACCGTTGGAAACTCAAAGTTGATCTTATTGAAATCTTTGTCTTTAAACATATGCCGGGGCATGATGTAAAAGTTCCCGACCGCCGAAAGGTTTTTCCAGTGGACGTCTGTGGCCGTGAATCGGATGGTCCGGGAATCCAGGATCTCCGGGGAATGGAAACGCTCCAGGTCGATTTTGTGGGGGCCGGTGAGATGGGCCGGATTGGTGACGGCCTCCCAGGTCCATTTCACATCAAAGGCCGTGACGGGCCGGCCGTCGCTCCACTTCGCTTTGGGGTCGATATAAAAGGTGAAGGTTTTTTGATCGTCGGATATGGACCATCTTTCGGCCAGGGACGGCTCATATTCCAGGGTCCGGCTGTTCATGGACAAAAGGGTCTCGTACATGGCCCCGAAAATTTCCGCCGAAAAGACGTTGGTGTCCAGGTAATAGTTCAGACTCTTGGGATACGGGCCGGCGAATATGGCGATTTCCCCGCCCGGAACCGCGAAGGGGGAGGCCACGGGATCGGGCGCGTCCTTCCATCCTTCCGGCGGAAACATCCGCTCGGACCGGGCCGGCGACGCCGCCATGAGAACGGCCAGGCAGATCGCGGCCCACGCCCCTTTTATTTTCCATCGCCCCCTCATGATCCGGCGCCTTTGAGCGCCTCGATCATGGAAAACGCCCGGCCCTTTTCCCCTTTGTCGATCATGCGCTGGAGAAAAATCGCGGCGTCCAGGGTGCCCTGGGCGTAAATGTCCCGCCCGTTGATGTTGTGGGAAAACTCAAACCGGGCCGCGCCGTCCTTTGAGACCAGGGTGTAGGTGTGCCAGCCGTGCCCCGCAAGATGCGCTTCAGGAACGTTCAGCTCGTTTTTCTGGACATGGGGGTCCCTGATTTTGACGATTTCGTCTTCGGAAAAGGCAACGCCCATCCGGTTGAAATATCCCACCATGGATTTGGCGGTGCCGCTCGTGTCGGCTTTTCCGTTCTGGTGGCTTTCCCGGATGGAAAGGGAATAGCCTTCAAACAGGCCCGGGAAGGTTTCGGCGGCGTATTCCATCATGGCCTGAAAACCCACGATCTGTTTGGCCATGTTCGGGGCGATGACCGCCGGGACCAAAGAGGCCGTCACCTTTTTTTCCAAAAGCCCCCGGTCCCCGCCCGTGGTTCCCATGATAAAGGGAAGGCCCATGCGGCAGTAAAATTCCGCGTTGTCGTTCACCGCCGAGGGGTGGGTGTAATCCACACACATAAAGGCGCCTTCGCGGTCCATGAGCGCCGCCACGGCCCCCTCCCGGTCTTTGGGGCCGACGAGCTGAAACTCCGCGCCGCCGACCCGGCATGTTTTGTCGGAAATATCAGGCCCGGTGAGTGAGACATCCAGGACGCGAAAGCGTTCGTCTGAAAGAGCGTGGGCCGCCACCTTGGCCGCCACGTCTCCCGGCAGACCGCTGATCATGATTTGAATGGGTCGCATAATGTGTGTTCCTTTCCATGTGAAAATGACAAAAAATTAAAGGGCCACTTCCCCCACCGCCGCTTTGAGCCGGGGAAATTCAGCGTCTTTGAACCGGTCCAGGCTCTTTTTAAGGGTTTGAAGCGCCCGGGGAATATGCCGGGCGAAACCGGTTTTGCCTTTGACCCCGGAAAGATGGGCGAAGGCCCCGAGCATCTGGAGATTTCGGGCCAGGGCGCAGTAATGGCAGCCTGAAAAAAACGCCGCGCGGTCCACCGGGCGCCGGGCCGAAAGAGCGTCAAAGCAATGGGTCAAAAGAAGGTCCCGGATGTCGGGTGAAAGCCCGACATAGGGGTCGATCAGAAGGGAGGCCAGGTCATACTGGATGGGACCCAGGCGGCCCCCCTGGAAATCGATGAAGTAAAACCGGCCGTCTTTCACCATGATGTTTCGGGATTGAAAATCCCGGTGCATGAACCCGTTCACGGCGAACTTCAGGGCGTTTTCGGCCAGGGCCTCGAACTCGTTTTCAAAAAAGGAGAACGGCGTTTTTTTTCCCAGGCGCGGGTTTAAAAAGGCGTCTAAAAAATACCGGCATTCCTTTTCCAGGATCACCTCCCGGTCGTAGGCCGGGGTCTGCCAGGTGAGCGAGGGCTTAAAACCGTCGGCCCCCTCCACGGACATCCGGACCAGAAGCTCGATGATTTTTTGGTAGCATGACGCGATTTCTCCCGGGTCCGTCATGGCCCTGACATGGGATTCCAGGCGCGTGTCGCCCAAATCCTCCATGAAGGCCAGGCCCGAAAAAGGATCGTGGAGATAAATTTCCGGGACCGGCGTGTTTTTCGCGCGCAGGTGGCGGCCGATGCGGACAAAGGAGTCGATCTCCCGGGTTTTGCCCGGGTCCATGGCGGGCTGGATGCCGTGGTCGGCCGCGATGATGGTTTTTTCTCCCCAAATCGTCCGGGTCCAGACCCGGTCCGAGCCGTCCCCGGCCAGGGGAAGGGTTTTGAGACCGTTTGGGGCGCCGGGAAAGCCCGCCCGCCTGAAGGCTTCGGGCGCCAGATGAAAAAAGGCCTCCTCCCGGTAGCGCTCAGGCGTCCCGATGTCGTTCCAGCGCATGTCCCGGGCCACAAACGCCTTGATCCCCACGCCTTTTTCAATCATCTTTTCATAGATGTCAATGCTGTGGGAGAAACCCTTTTCCGGGATAAAGGAGGCGATCTCCGGATCCAGCGCCTGGACGCCGGAAAAGGCCAGGGCGCCTTTTTGGCCCGGCCGGTCAAAGCGGCGGATGAAACGGTCTTCGTCCGTCTCCACCCGGTAAAACTCGGGGTCAAAGCCGGGGCGGTCATGGAGAGCCAGGGTGACGGGATGGGAATGGGCCGTGTGAAAATCAAACAGCCGGGCGAAATCCAGGTCCGTGACAATGTCGGCGTTGACGGCCAGAAACGGCCCGTCCCCCAGAAAGGCCGCCGCGTTTCGAATGGCGCCGCCGGTTCCCTCGATCACCGGCTCATGAAGGGTGGACACGGCGGCGCGAAAGGTTTTTTTCGCCAGATGGGCCTCGATCCGGTCATGGAGATGGTGGGTGTTGATCACAATCCGCTCACAGCCGGCCTGTTCCAGGGCCTCGATGATCCGGTCCATCACCGTTCTCCCCCCCAGGGGAAACAGGGGTTTGGGAATGGCCCGGGTGTACGGAAGGAGCCGGGAGCCGAAACCGGCGGCCAGTATCAGGGCGTTCATCTTCAAAGCAGATTGATGTATCGTTTGATTCGGGTTTCGTAAAACGGAATTTTGTCAGCGTCTTTTTCGCTCTCGATTCCCCGGGAGGCGAAAAAAGCCAGGGCGTTTTTACAGTTGATCTCCGAAAGGGCCTCGGGCCGTTCGATCTGATCGGTTTTATACATGCGGTTTCCCACCGCCGTGATTTTTTTCAAGGCGTCCCGGGTTTTCATCTGTTTGTCCGGGGCCTTGGCCAGATAGCGCAGGACGATCAGGTAGGACTCAAAATAGGTCATGACAAAGCCCGCGAACAGCCGAAGCTTTCTGAAGCCCTTGGAGGTGATCTGGTAGGAGTCGGGCCTGGAGGCTTGGGGCGACAAAATGCCCTCCTCCACAAATATCTTCAGGTTGGCCCCCATGAAACTTTTCGAGGAGCGGTCCTGCTCCAGGAAAAACTCTCTCTGGAAAAGATTTTGCAGGAAATCCCACTGCCCGGCCATGCCGTCTGTGGAAAATTGGAAGGAATCCTTCTGCAAAATGGCCAGGGCCGTGTAAGCCGCCGGGATAAAACAGGACACGCAATTGTTCTTGTAGTAATCCAGAATCCCCCTTTTGCCGGGGTTGACCGCGAACCGGGCCTGTCCGGGCTCCCCGTCCTTGCCGTCGCCGTCCGGGATGTGGCGGTCGATGAATTTCCGGTCCGCGTATTCGTCCACCGCCCTTGCCGCGGCATGGCGGGGGCTCATGAGCAGGGTGTCGCTCAAATTCACGCTCCGGGCCATAAGGTAGCTCATGTATGTGTCGATATGGTTTTGGAGGCGCTCGGCGGAGAAGCGTTTTTTTTCGCAGTTCAAAAGCGCCGCCGCCACAACCGCGTGGGGCGTGACCACCGCCACGCGGTCAATGGCGGTGATGACCCGATGACCGAAATCCACGCAGAAGGACTGGAACGCCCCGGGCCCCATCTTTTTTAAGGAAAGGCCCTTTTGGGCCAGAAATTTATTGAGAGAGATGGGCTCGTGAAATTTGATGTAGATGCGCCCGTATTTTTTTTTCAAAAATTTCCTGGCCTTGATGACCTGGGAAAGGTTTTCGCTCTCTTTTTCCTCCCCTTCGATTTCCCGGACATAGGCCTTTTCCTCCAGAACCCGGTCATAGCCCACAAAAACCGGGGCGAATATCAGATCGGGACACGCCCCGTTTCTGTAGGCGTCCAGCAGAATGGACAAAAATCCCAGCTTGGGGCCCAAAAGCTTGCCGGTCCGGCTCCGGCCCCCCTCGATGAAAAATTCGATGGGAAAGCCCTCGGCCAAAAGCGTGTGGATGTACTGGGCGAACACTTTGGAGTAAAGGGTGTCCCCCTTGAAGGTGCGCCGCAGGAAAAACGCCCCCCCGCTTCTGAAAAAGGGCCCCAGGGGCCAGAAGGACAGGTTGACGCCCGCGGCGATGTGGGGGCAGGGCATGTTCTGGGAATACAGGATATAGGACATGACCAGGTAGTCGATATGGCTTTTGTGGCACGGAATCACCACCAGGGGGCCTTTGAGGGACATCTTTTTCACCCGCTCCAGCGTTTCCCGGTTCAGCGAGATTCCCTCGAACATGGCGTCGAATATCCATTTGACCCCGATATTGCCCAGCTTGACGGTGGCGGGTTTGTAATTGGCCGCGATTTCATCCAGATGCCCGTCGGCTTTTCCCAGTATCTCGCTTACGGACAGATCGTAGGTCTCGGAATGGCTGGCCATGAATTTTCGCAGGTCGGGGCTGGTCAGCACGATTTCCTTCAGCTCGGCCCTGGATTTGATCACCGGGCCGGTGATGGTCTGCCGGTGGTGGTTCAATATGTCCAGAAGCTCCTGGCGAAGCGCGATGGCCTGGGACTGGGGGCTTTGGTCCCGGCGACGGGCGATGAATTTCTTCAGACTCACCGGGTCGGACATTTCCACGAAAATTTTTCCCGGATTCTTAAAGATGGCGACCATCTTTTTAATCCGGCCGGGTTTTTCCTCGGTCCCCAAAAGGATGTCCAGGAGTTTTGGGGTGTCGTGGGGGGCCATCTTGCTGAAAAACATGAGCTGGGGAACCAGGAAAATGGGGCGGCCCGTGTCCCGCTGGATTTCCAGAAGATACTGAACCGGATCCACGCGCTTTTTGACAAACCTTCGGCGAAACCCCTTTTTTTCGATCAAAGACAGCATTCCCGCCCGTCCGCCTAAAAGCGCGTCTTTGACATAGCCGGTTTTGTAGGGATCGGGCATGGACCTCATGGCCTTCATATAGGCCAGGCCGGCCAGCGCCATTTTAAAAATCCGGGACACGGGCTGCCACAGGAAAATTTTGTAGTCCAGCCCGATCTCGGGAAAAGCGATGCCTTCGGTCTGGTAGCGGAAATGGGAAAACAGGTATTCCAGATTGTTTTTATCCTTGGTCACATACACCACCACGGCGTCCGGGGGCATGCCCCGGAGCGCCGATTTCTGGCTTTCGGAAACCGTGATCCCGGAAAAAAACGACTTCAGGGCCGCGGCGGAAAAGGACTTGACATCGCCGGGCAGAAAACAGCTGTAGTGTCGGTGGGTGCCGTTCAACATTTTGTTCAGAAGAATCCTGACCCGGCCTGTCCTGGTCGGCCGGTTTTTCTTTTTTTCTTTTTTTTTCATGATATATCGTCCGCGAATGGTTGGCGCAGGGCCTGAAATTTCGGCCCGGTTTCGCATCATATACCACGGCGAAATGCTTGTCAACATAGGGAAAGAACGGCGCCTCCCGCAGCCGGACGCCGGGCGTCGCGATTTTTTTAAAACGGCCCATAATTGACTTGCGCCAGGGGATTGAATATGGTAACTTTTCACTTTAACGACTTCATCATTTCATTGTTTGTTTTTTAAAAAAAGATAAACCCGTAAAAGATCATTTAGACGACATCATAAAAATTCGATCCACAAGGCATAGCGGTTTTTTTGAGAGAGAGGCCATACAATATGGTATGTCGAACGAACAAAAAAACGCTATAACACGGTAGATCGGATTTTTACGATGTCGTCAGAAAAAGGCAATTTTGCCGGGGAGGACACAGTCTATGAAAGTTTTAATTGGCGGAGTGGCGGCGGCGGCTCTGGGCATCATCGGAATTTCGGTCTGGTTCGGGGCGTTTGTGACTCTTCTGAAAGGCGCGGCGCCGGTCATGCTGATGATGGGCGGGGCGCTGGCGATCTACATTGGGTTTGACGAGCTGAAAGATTCCTGGAAAAACGACGCCGACGATTCAAACGCCGGGGACAGCCCGGAAAAATATCAGCAGGAAATCGACGAGCTGAAAAAAGAAGTGGAAATCTTAAAATCCGAGAACAAAACGGAAGACTAAAAGTAACTATTCAGCAAAAAAAAGGCGATTTTCTGAATTTTTTACTTGACAGGGTTTTTGGCAAAAAATTTGTTTCGGGTCTAAGATTTGCGAGAAGGTTATAACGCCCATTGATCGGTTTTCATCGCGCTTTAAAGCAGTCCCGCACAGGAAAGAAATAAACGCGGCACAGGGCGCTGTGAAGCGAAAAAATCCGTTTTAAAAACCTGTGTTATAATGGCTTCATTCGTTATGAACCGTCACCGGGGAAAAGAATGAAGCTGAAAAAATCAGTATTGAACGCATCGTCGAAAAGACGAAAAAACAGCTGGACGAAGAAAAAATAGGGACAGGCGAATAAAACTTTTTATTCCAAAGGATTTACAACTTCCAAAAAGCATTATTGGCCTGTCCCCTTTTTGTCCCTTTTCAGCCATGTTTAAACGAAACAGGTTGACCCTTGAAGAGGCCCGGAAAGGTTTTGCGATTTTTAAAAGCATTCCTCTTCGGGTCGTTAAACCGGACTTCGACAATGCTCTGGAAATATCCAGGCAGGCCGGCATTTACGCATACGACGCTTATTTTCTGGATTGCGCCGTCAGGCATAAATCCCCGCTGTTGACTTTGGATCAAAAACTGAAAAGAACGGCCCTGCTTTTTAATGTCGAAACCATGGAGGTCTGAAATGCAGGTTTACACATATTCAGAAGCCCGGCAGAAATTCGCGATGGTTCTCGAAGAAGCTGAAAGCCGGGGAAAAGTTCTCATTCGAAGAAAAGACGGGCGGACTTTCGCGTTGATCCCGGAAAAAATGTCGTCTTCCCCTTTGGATGTGCCATCCATTCAGGCGGACATCACGACACAGGAAATAGTAAATATCATCCGCGAGGGGAGAGAGAGGCCGGGCGGGGACTGTGGATGATAGCGCTATCAAGCATTATTGGACTGTCCCCTTTTTTTCCGTTTTCGTGAATCACAGGCGCGGCGTGAGACAGGGGTTGACGAAGGAACAAAGACGCGGTATATTTGTTTGAAAGCCCATTAGAAACCAACAAGAGAGATAACGTCATGATTCAAACTACCTATACACACGCAAGGGCGAACCTTGGCCGACTTTTTGACGAGGTGTCCGACAATCAGGAAACCGTTATCATAAAAAGGAAGGGCAAAGAAGATATCGCATTCATTTCAGCTTCAGAACTTGACGGTTTGTTTGAAACCGCCCACTTGCTTCGTTCCCCTAAAAATGCCGCAAGACTTTTAACCGCTTTGAAACGGGCTCTTTCCGACACAGAGCGACCGATGGACATTCAAGATTTGAAATCCGAGATTGGGGTCGAAAAGGATTGAAACGGGGAAAATCTGAAAGATCAAAGAATTCCGTATTCCATCCGGAATTCCGGGAAGATTTGAAATATTGGGTCAAAACAAACAGAAAAACCGCTTTAAAGGAGCTGGAAATTGTGGAGGCGGTCATGCGAGATCCGTTTCGCGGAATTGGAAAGCCCGAGCCGCTTAAATACTTGGGCTCCGGTTGTTGGTCGCGCCGATTAACTCAGGAACATCGAATTGTATATCTGGTTAAAAAGGATACGGTAGAATTTCTGCAAGCCCGATATCACTATTAAGGCATTATCCGTTTACCTTCCAACCCCAATACGTTCTTTGGCGTAGAGACAGGGCATGCCCTGTCTCCTCAATCTGAACCGTTTCCCCGGCATCGGCCAATTAATATTATTGGGCCTGTCCCCTTTTTCGTCTCTTTTTAATCCTTTTTAGTCAGTAGAGTTCAGGCATACTTTTGTAAGTGTTTACAGGGCGTCGGATATGCAAGGCGCCGGGTCTGCGGACGTATTCTTGTTCTTCAAAGGCCCGGTAACGCAGCAGATACGGCGCCCTGCGAACGCTTACATTATTTTTTCTCCTCCGGGCCGAAGGAACTAATGAAAAGATCCCGGAGGGCCTGCCGGCCGTCATCGGAAAGGTTGCGGGTGCCAGTGCCGGCAAACGTATCTGAGATGATCAGCGGCGTTTTCTCAACCCACTGGCTGTCCTCCCAGGAAAACCACCTTTTTCGGTCCTGATCATAGACGTTCAGGGGCCGGTTAAATAGTTTTGCCAATTCCACCCCCCAGCCGGTTCCTCCCTTGACGGTGTTGTCCGACTGTATCCAGCCCACCGCAATGACATGGTAGCCGCTATTGACCATGTGAAAAATGGACTGGATGACTTTGCGGATTTTGTCCGCCCGGGAGTAAGCGCGTTTCATCCGCATGGACACAATTTCCATGCTGACATCGCCCTTTTGCAGCTCTTCCGGGCTCAGTTTCCGGAGGCCCCGGTCGCGCTCGGTTTTGTGTCCTTCAAATGAAAAATTCACCTCTTTCATGCGCCATGCCTCGGCGAGTCTGCCGAATTCCGCCTCCGTTCCCTTGTGGCCGCCGCTGTAGAGTGTGATTGTTGAAATGTCTGTCATTTTTTTATCTCCTGTTTCTTTTAGGGTTGTCAGTTGTTTTCATTCTCCTCCAATAAAAGTCTCAATTCCTGTTCGAGCGACTCTTTTTTCGGAAGATATATCTGGTATTTGGAAGCAAACAATGGGTTGGAAATGCTTCCTGTGGCATACTCCACCAGTATTTCATCTTTCTCTGCGGCGAGAACAATTCCTATGGGGGCTCCGTCTCCCTGGGTATTTTCCTCGTTTTTAAAATAGTTGAGGTAGAGATTCATCTGTCCGACATCATGGTGATCCGCTTTGCCCCGTTTTAAATCAATCAGGACAAAGCATTTCAAAATGTGGTGATAAAAAACAAGGTCCACATAAAAATGAGTATTATTGAGGGTTATGCGGTATTGCTGTCCGATAAAGGCAAAACCTTTTCCAAGCTCAAGGAGAAAGTGTCCCAGCTTTTCCACCAACCGGCTTTCCAAATCTTTTTCAGAATATTGTTTATGCCCCGGGAAATGAAGAAATTCAACACATAGGGGTCTTTGACAATATCTGTTGATGATTCCGGGAGATGCCCTTTTTCAGCCAATTTATAGCATTATTGACCTGTCTCCTTTTTGTCCTTTTGCTGCTACAGCAACTTAGCCTGTTTACGGACATTTGTTTCTGGCACGAGACTATTTGTTATTTGTTCTGTGTATTCTGCTAAATAAGAGTCTTTAAAGGTTCTTCCAGTTTTATCGACAAGGTTATTGATTACATCGTTAAAATCACCGCTTTTAATTTTCTTAAGGATAGAATATAGTGAGTTTGTTTCAGAAGTATGTGTTTGTATGATGTCTAGCTGGGATACCGATAATATTAGAACCTTATCAAATCCATCCCTAAATTTGAGAGCTTCATCTTCGTCTTTAAAATCTGTAATTAAAATTTCAGATAAAATACCCGAATTAACTCCCCACAGTGGCTCATAAGTTATAATAAGACAAATCCACTCTTTAACGTTATAAAGCGAATTATTTAAAGCATGTTGTTCAAAACTAGCAGTTTGGCAAACTCCTTTATATATTTTGTTAACAGTAGTTTTAAAATCAATCATACTGCCTTTTGTGTAAACACCTAAGGGCAGTATAGCTGCTTTGCATTCGACAATAATACCCCTGTTGTCTTTGATAAACAAAAAGTCTGGAATCTTAACTCCCTCTGGAATTTTATAGTCTGTTTTTATAGTGTCTTCATCTTTGATTTCGTCTTTATGACAACAACATTCCAATGCTCTGCAAACATATCTTTCAAATATTTCTTTCCCAAAAAATCTTGTAAATTTGGTTTTATATTTTGATAAAAAATGATGATAGATACCCATATGTGCTTTATGAGCAATTAAGTTAGGTAAGGGGGAAAGATATCGTTTTCCTTTTGTATTCATTGGAATATGTGACCACGGTTTTATGAGTGGATACATCAGAATAGGTTGGTATTTAAATGAATCTAAGGTGTTTAACCTTTTCCTCTCTCTGCGGTAATGAACTGCAGATGCTGAAATATCAAACAAGATTTTATTCATTGTTTCAAAAGAAGGAGATTGAGTAACTGTTAGTGCTTTTTCTAAATAGTCATCTGCAAACTTTCCGCTACCGTGAATAGCAGCAAGTGTTAAAAAACAAACTTGTAAATACTCATTAATTGAATATCCTTTATCTTTTATAAATTCTTCTGACAAAGAGTGTTCAAATTTATTGTTTTCAATTTCATTTGGAATGATTTCATACAGAAGTAGTGCTCGAGAGTAATCTCCATGAGAGCGATAGGACACACTCAACTGATTAGCCATTAAATTAAATATTTTGTAAAAAATATCATTTGTTTCTCTTGAGAATTTCTCACCTGATTCACCATTGTTCAAACAAAAATTAGTTGCCAAGTTAACTAGCTTTAACAAAATTGATTTATCTAAAGGTTTGATTATGTGACAATATTGGCCCGGTTTAGAAAACTCAATTGCGATAGTCGTAGTGTAGGCTATTTCAATTGAATTCAACTCATCTTTAAATTGCCAGAGCCCCCAAAGAATTGATTCAAGTGGATACTGTTTGAATACTGATTTTAGATATGATCTCTCACTTCTATTTGGGAGACTATTAAACATATGGATTAATTCATTGTTCAAATTGAAAATATAACGGTGCTGATAGCCGGTTTGACGAGCTTTTTGTCAAATCCGGTTGATTAGCGGGTTAGCTGTTTTCTAAGCATTCTCGAAAAAATCAGCGAGTGCAGCAATTATTTGAAAAGCGAAACCCATAAACAACAATACGCTACCCAATATTTGTAACCTTTTTGTAGGTTCATAAGATTTACTACTCACAGGTTCCAGCACGGGGCTTGTATATATTCGTGTTGAAGGAACGATACTGACTGCTACGAAGAAATAAATAAAGCTTTTTAATCCTTCGATATTACCACCACCAAATAGGCTGGCCAAATACATACCACCGGAAATTGCTGCAGGTAAAGTTGAAGAAAAAATAAGAAAAATTAAAGCAATAAAATGAGCGATTTGAGCTTTTACGCTATCCTTTAGGAAAAAAGTATAAGAAAGCAATACAACAGCAATAAGATCATAAAATAAGCCAGTAATGTTTATCAACTTATAAAATTTGAACTCTTTAAAGAAAGCTATCTCCCAACCTATAAGGCAACCCAAGACTATAGCCAAGGCAAAGCTAATATTTACTCTAGTATTCGCACTCAGCATATTATTCCCTTCAGCTCGGCTCGATAAGTGGAGCGCGGTTTTTTGCGCTCCACTTATCAATGTTGATAAATAAAAAAATTCCATGATATCGACAGTAATAGACATATGTCAAACAGGTCTATTTTCCACTTAACTTTATATTAAAGAATAAAATGTGGAAAAATTTTTCACATATAAAAAAACATTTTTTTCCTGTATATTGTGACATTAGGCCGTGCAATATGGAAAAACAAGCAAAATTTCGTCCTGATCCAAAACTAAAATTGATGGATCAGATTCTTCAAGTGATGCGTTACCATCATTTCTTTATGCGTGTGGCGCTGAGCAGACCTATTGCCAATGGATACGACGCTATATTCATTTTTTTGGTGGCCGGACTCATCCTCGTGAGCTAGGCGTCCGGGACATCGAACGCTTTTTATCGGATTTGGCGGTCAATAGAAAAGTGTCGGCTTCCACTCAGCGACAGGCACTCAACGCCATGAATCCCCCCCGGCCTGTCCCCTTTATATTCAATCAGTTTTGAATTCAACAGCATTCGGCCGACGCCCTTGCCATCCGCTTATCATAGCGCCGGGGGCGGGATTTTTGGCAAGATATTTTTGGCGCGCGTCGCAAAAACCCAAAAAAAACAAAATATCCCCTGAATGGGTGATTCCATCTCAATCCCAGTCCTATATCTTTATCCCGCCTGTTGATACCGATAAACTCATAAAAAAGCTTGGGATGGCTAAGTTAAAAATTCCGTATGCTAAAATTTAAGCACAAGGCGTAGTGGTTATTTTTAATTGAGGCAATACATGTAGTATGCCTCAATTAAAAATAAGCGCTGCAACACAGTAGATCGGATTTTTTACGATGCTGTCAACATTGTCATATCGACTCGGAAATTTGTATGGAACGCTATTCATCCAATGCGCGAGTTGACAGGCAAATTTTTCTGCATAACGGACGCGGTAGCGTTTGATTATGTGGGAAAATTTGCCTGTCGAACGTTTGGTTGAACAATGGATTGAGAACGACCTTTCGGCCCATTTGTATTTTTGGTTCCGCCATATCTCCCCGCTTTTAAAAAAATTCCAATTGCTTTCGTAAGTTTTATCCACTTTGCCGGGGTAAGAACAAAAGCGTTGCTGCCAGCCTCATTTTTAACCGTGTCGAATTCGACACGGTTAAAATCTTCGTTATTGATAATTTCCCAAATACCCAGAAATTTAACTGTGGCGCGGGTTTTCATCAAATTCTGAATAACGAAACGAGGATCGTCACTATTCTTATATCTGGCGATATCAGTGACGCAGATATAGCCTTCCCGGTTAACCATCCTGATCATCACGTCCCGGCTCATGACTTCAATTTTTGTTGTTTTTCTCATCGGGTCGCTCCATACCGGCTTGGTCCACCTGAATAAAATTCCATTCTTTTCAGATCACTAACCAGTCTGACATAAAAAATCAAGAGGAACTTCCATTGATCAAAGGCCGGTTTAAGGCTTAATCGCCGCAGGTTGGGTTAAGCGAAGCGCAACCCAACCTGTTTTATTCCTTCTCAATTCAATCGAAAAACGGATCACTTGACAGGGAGCAAAGGCACTTTCCGCCTGTCCCCATAGTTTCCTTATCCGCGAAGAAAAATCAAAGGCCATGACTAAAACCCGGACACCGTTGTTCTCTCGTCAGTCATGGCCACGATACCGGAAGACATCTTCGAGTAGTTTCTTTAAAGGTCTGTTCCACGAACCACCTTGGTCCCACCCTGAGAAATCATAGCAGTGTGAATTCGATGCCGCCGCACTCACCCAAGCTGGCGCAGCGGCTATATTGGACCTTTCAAGGAGCAAGCACGCAATTGGAACATCTTCACGCACTGAAAAGGCCACTTCGGCTTTTACCCACTTGCTATCGATCGAATTGCTTGAGACAACGAGCAAAAGCCACTTTGCCCGGTCGATTGCGTGCTCCAAAACCCGCAATAGCCGGGAATCCTCATCTTCAGAGTTGCCGAAACGTAAGAGAGAACTCTCCGTCTGGATGTCATTGCGGTCGAACCAGAGCCGCAAGCCGCGAATCTCGAGTTGCTTTGCGATCTGCTCGGTAAACCTCGCATCCCTGTGCGAGTAGCTTAGAAAGACGAACTCAGCTACCGCATCGCGGTAGTCCTCCAGATCGTCGCCGAAGTACCGTAGGCCCTCTCTGACAGGCTTCAGGTCCTGGTAGAGTATGTACCCCTCCGAATCCTCAATACGCGTCAACTCGGCTGAAAACGTTCCACTCGACAGGAAACCGCCTTCCCGACGTTGTCGAGTGACCATGCTTTGGAGAAGCGACCGGCCACGAGTGATCGCTTCGGACACCGACAGGCCAGTTACGCGAAGGCTGATGTGGTTTGGGTGCTCATACTCATCAAACGCGTCGTAAACATGTTCAAGTCCCTTGAGCACGAGTTCCGGCATCCCATTCTCCTCTGCTTCCGATCCGGCTAACGCAAAACTCACCGCCCGGAAAAAGCGACAGCTTTTTCCGGTCCGAGGGAAAAAATAGAAAAAATAGGGACAGGCGAATAAAACTTTTTATTCCAAAGGATTTACAACTTCCAAAAAATCAAACCCCTTGAAATCGGAAACATTGACGGTATAAATTCCCCTGACACCGTTATCTCTAAGCGTCGCAATCAACGCGATGTCAAAAATGTTCTTCCGGGTTGTCACGGAAGACAGTTGGTCCAAAAATGTATATATCTGACTTTCTTTCTGGGTGATTATTGACACACCTGTATTGAGGTAATCCTGAACAACAATGATCGCCTGCGAAAGAGGAAGAGGACTTCGCACATTATGCCGGGTGATGACATTTATGAATTCAGTCAGAACCTGCGCGGGAATGCAAATCCCCAACTTGCCGTCCTCATCTCTCTCATTCAGAACTCTTTCCAAAAAAGCCACCGCTTTTTCATTAAAGTCAGAGTCTGCGTTATGGGCATAGACCAGCAGATTTGTATCGATTGCGAACATTTTTACAAGCCTCTCTCGGAATACATCTCATCACGTTCGGCATGAATTTCCTCTCCTAAACCAAATTTCCGAACCTGGAAAGGTTTGAACGGTTTCGGGGCGGGTCTGGGTTCGATTTCAATTTTTGTTCTGAGAGAATGGAGTATACATTCTATGATCTCAATCTGTTCGGACATCGAAGCTCTCCTGATTTGTCTCAAAATTTCCATACTGGGCATATCAGACCTCCTTAAAATTCATATCCGGGTGATCTTACGGGCGTCCGGAAAAATTCCATTCTTTTCAGATCACTAACCCGCCTGACGCAAAAAATCAAGTATTATTGGCCTGTTCTTTTTTGTCTTCTTTGAACTATCTGGAATTTCCGGATAGTTGCTTCGGGAGCCAGTTCACCTTCATCATAAACATTCAGAGTAACTCCTATGTCAGCCAATGCCGCAAAAAATCCAGCCTGAGCCGGTCCCCTTTATATTCTTTTTTGGGGGGCGCGCGTCGCAAAATCCAAAAAAAAATAAAATATCCCCTGAATGGGCGATTCAGTCTCAATCCCATTCCTGTATCTTTATCCCGCCTGTTGATACCAAATCCTGTAAAAAAAGGAGGCCCTAATGTCACAATTCAACAACGTAATGGAAATACTAAAACTGCTGGAAAAATCCAACTGCAGAAAATGCGATGAGCCCACCTGTCTGGCGTTTGCCGCGAAAGTGTTTACGGGAGAGAAACAGCTTTCGGACTGCCCCCGGATCGACCCTGAGACGGCCGCCCGACACGGCGTCCAGGAGAAAAAAAAGACGGCTTACGAGGTCGATGTGGACCGGGCGCTGGAGACCATGAAAGAAAAAATCGCCCGGGCGGATCTTTCAGAGGCGTCATCCCGGACCGGCGGGGTTTTTGAGAATGGCAAGCTGACGCTTAAAATCATGGGCAAGGATTTCAGCGTGGATCAAAACGGCAAGCTGTATTCGGACATCCATGTCAATCCCTGGGTCGCCGGCCCGGTCCTGTCCTACATTCTCAACTGCGAAGGGCGCTCTTTGACCGGCGACTGGGCGCCCATGCGGGAATTGCCCGGCGGCAAGGACTGGGCCCGGTTTTTTGAGCATCAATGCGTCCGCCCCTTGAAAAAAGTGGCCGATCATTACACGGATTTTTTCATGGATATCGTCAAGCTTTTCAATGGCCGGAAAACCGATCTTTTTTTTCAGTCCGACATGGCCCTGGTTCTTTCTCCGCTGCCGCTGACGCCCATTCTCATTTGCTACTGGAACCCGGAAGAAGGCATGGAGTCGGATTTGAAAGTGTTTTTCGACTCCAGCGCCGGGGACAATATCGGCGCCGAAGGTCTGTACTCGCTGGGAGTGGGGATACTGCGTATGTTTGAAAAACTTTCCCGAAGGCATGGAGTGACGACATCGTAAAAAATCCGATCTACTGCGTTGTAGCGTTTTTTTGTTCCTTCGGCATACTATATGTATGGCCTCTCTCTCAAAAAACCACTACGCCTTGTATATCGAATTTTTACGATGCCGTCTGATCCATTTTTTACGAGTTTATCATGGAGTCGCAAACTGCTGAGGCGGGATTTCTTCCCCTCTTTATTCGGCTGATTTGTTCTTGACACCTTCCGATGATTCAGGACATAATCCTTGACAGCATCGTAAAAAAATGCGTCGCAGCGCTTATTTTTAATTGAGGCATACTACATGTATTGCCTCAATTAAAAATAACCACTACGCATTGTATATCGAATTTTTTACGACGCTGTCCCGTGATTTTTTACGAGTTTATCAATCCTTGACGGCGGTGTAAAAAATCCGATCTACTGCGTTGTGGCTTAAATTTTAGCATAGGGAATTTTTACGACGCCGTCTAAGCGCTTTTTTACGGGTTTACCATTCTTTCGGTCCGGGTTATGCGAATCATGGAGGGGGAGCGAGATGTTCATCCAGGGATATTCCGAAGTGTCGGTGAAAAGGGCCGGGGTTCGCTCGGATGTCGTCTGCGATTTGAAATGGGGGGCCCATTTTAAATTCAACCGCGATATCCGGGAGCTGTTTCCCTATATCAACGGCGCGGTCCCGGACGCGCGGTATCAGGTCCGGCCCCCGCACACACGGTTTGTCCATGAAAATGTTCAGTGCTCGCTTTATCCGAAGGAGGCCATGGTCGCGCCATTCAGGGGCCAAAGACAATGTTTTTTGTTTATTGAAAACCTCATCCGCTTCCTCAACGATCTCTATGACCGCCGGAAAAGCCTGAGCCCCAGCCATAAAGTGTATCGGGAGCCGGTTTCCGTCATGGACATACTCAAGGCGCTGCCCCGGAACAATTGCCGGGAGTGCGGGCGCAAAACCTGCATGGCGTTCGCCGTCGCGCTTCGGGAAGGGGAGGCCTCTCCGGCGCAATGCCCGGGACTCGCCAAACCGATCACGACCTACACGGTTTTCCCGGTTCTGGGCGAGGACGGAACGGTGAAATCCACATTCGCCATAGAAAGCGAAGCCGGTGAGCCCCGCGCGGATGAGACCCGCGCCCCTTCGGCGGACGGGAAATCCGATAAAACCCGGCGGGACCGTTTCGGAATTCGGATTCAATACGACCTGACGCCCAGGGAGATTGAAGTCCTTCGATGCGTGGCCGAAGGGGCCACCAACCCGGAGATTTCCGAGCGGCTGAATATCAGCCCGCACACCGTGAAATCCCATGTGATTCATATTTTTAACAAAATCAACGTGAACCATCGCGCCCAGGCCGCTGTCTGGGCCGCGAAAAACCAGGTGGTGTGAGCGGGCCGTTTAAAAGCGCCATCATCTAAACCCAAAACAACACACACAAATGGAAAAACAGCCATGACCCCCAAAACCCCTGTTTGCGAAAAATGCGGATCAGAGGCCACGCTTTTGCGAACATGACGAAAAACCTTTTTTCGCTGCGCGGTCTGCGGAGCCCGATACCCGGTGGAGACATTCCTCCGGCTGATGGATGAGGATATGGAAAACGAGCTGGCCGATGTCCGGTGCGACCGGATATGAGCCGTTCGCCCTGGTTGACATCCCTTTGACAAAAAGGACACGACACCCAAATGGATGAAAGAAAAAAAATCGCCTTCACCTGCGCCCACACCCCCCTGCCCGTCATCGACGCGGCCGGATTTTCCCCTTATCGGATATTGCCCATGGGGGATTTCCCGGATCAGGCCGGGGGCCGCCTCCACGACAATTTATGCCCCCATGTGAAAAAAGTTCTGGACATCGGCCTTGCCGACGCCATGCCGGAGATCGCCGGCATGGTTCTGATGAACAGCTGCGACGCCATGCGCCGGCTGGCCGACGCCTGGCGCCACGCCCGGCCCGATGACCGGCTCATCCTTCTGGACATGCCCGCCACGGCGGATCCTCTGGCCGTGACCTTTTTCGCCGGGGAAATCAAAAGGCTGTCGGCCGAGCTGTCCCAATGGTCGGGCGCGCCTGTCTCCGACGACCAAATCATGGACGCGGTCGGGCGTTTCAACCATCTGAGCCGCCTGATCGACAAAGCGGCCCGAAAACTGCGGGCCGGGGAAATCAAAGGCGGCGCCGGAAAGCTCCAGGAGATCGTGAACCTGGCCTTTTCAGCGCCCATGGACCACAGCGTGAATGAGATCGAAAAAATCCTTCAAACGGCCGAACCGGCGGCGCCGGACAAAGACACGCCCCGGGTGTTTCTGTTTGGCAACGTGATGCCCGACCCGGGGGCGCTGGCGTTTTTCGAATCGTGCGGCCTTAAAATCGTGGGGGACGATCTTTGCACCGGCGCCCGGATGTTCAACCCCATTGACATGGAAAACCCGGGGGAGGATGTCCATGTCCGGCTGGCCAAAGGGCTGTTGAGCCGGACCCCCTGCCCGAGAACCTTTTTTCCTGAAAATCCCGGCTCCATCGCCGACCAGACAGCGGACGGGGCCAAAGAATGCGGCGCCGAAGCCGTGATCGGCCACACGCTGAAATTCTGCGATCCGTACATCGACCGCCTGCCCATCATCCGAAAACGCATGAAAGAAGAAGGTTTTCCCCTGCTTCTTCTGGAAGGCGACTGCTCCTTAAGATCGGCGGAGCAGCACCGGACGCGCATTGAGGCGTTTGTTGAAATGTTGAGATAACAAAAAGGAGACGCTCCGACATGATGAAAGACTACTTTGACTCCCTGGCGTCCGGGATTGAGCAAAAAATCGCCCTTAATCCCGAATCGAAAACCCCCCGCAAGGTTTACGCCCTGGAGGTGGCCCGCCTGGGCGCCCGTCTTTACGGGGGAAAGGACACGGTGGCGTGGTGCGGGGTGGCGGCGCCCTTTGATCTTTTGAGCGCCATGGGCGTGGTCTCGTGTTTCGTGGAGTTCGTGGGCGCCATGCTGGCCTCCACAGGCACGGCCGGGGACTTCATGCAGGCGGCCGAGAACCAGGGATTCGGGGGCGACGCCTGCGGGTATCACCGGGCCATCCTGGGGGCCGCCGAAAAGGGCGTCATGCCCGTGCCCGACTTTCTCATCGCCACCACCTGTCCCTGCTCCGGCGGAGTGGCGGTCATGGAGAACCTGGCCCGGGATTTCAAAAAAGACCTGTTTGTCTTAAATGTGCCCCAGGAGCCGTCCCCGGAAGGCGTGAGGTACCTGGCGGACCAGATGCGCGAGATGGTCGCCTTTGTCTCCGACCACACGGGCCGGCCCCTTGATCCGGCCGCCCTTTCCAAAGCGGTGGAAAAAACCAACCAGGCCCGGAAAATCATGGCGGATGTGTACCGCCTGGCCCAGTCGGTTCCTTCTCCGGCAAACAGCATGGACCTGGCCAATTTCGGAATCGTGGCGGCCCTTTTCCTGGGAACCGACGCGGGCATGGACCTGGCCGGCGCCTATTGTGACGATTTTTCAAAAAAAGTGGAAAACAAAACATCCGGGGCGGCTGAGGAAAGGCTCCGTCTGCTCTGGATTCAAAACCGGATTCAGTATAAAAATCCCCTGATCAAATTTCTGGAAAACGAACTCGGGGCCGTGATTGTGGCCGACGAGCTTAATGACATCACCTGGGACCCCATCGACCCCGACGACCCCTTCCCGGGTTTTGCCCAAAGGGCCATCTCCATCCCCTTCAACGGATGGGGCGTTCGCCGCGTGGCCCATCTGCAAAAGATGGTCCGGGAATACCAGGTGGACGGCGCCGTCAATCCCTGCCATTTCGGCTGCCGCCAGGGCACAGGCATGAGGGGGCTCATCGGTGAAGGGTTGAAAGAAATCGGGGTCCCGGTTTTAAACCTGGAGGTGGACTGCGTGGATTCCCGGAATTTCGCCGAGGGGCAGTTGAAAACCCGGCTGGAGGCGTTCGCTGAAATGCTGGAAGCCCGGCGGCAGGGATAACCCGGCCCCGGGAGAAAATTCCAGCGCCTTTCAAAATGGCTGGTGACGATATCTCAGATCATTTTTCTGGTGTCTGGAAAATGACCGCCCCCGGCGCTGGAGCCTGATATGGCTGATGAAAAAAGGGGACAGGCCAATAATGATGGCGTCGTAAAAAATCCGATCTACGGTGTTGCAGCGCTTATTTTTAATTGAGGCATACTAAATGTATTGCCTCAATTAAAAATAACCACTACGCTTTGTATATCGAATTTTTTGACTTAGCCATCCGTGCTTTTTTACGAGTTTATCACTATTGTAGTCAGCGCCCTATGAAAAAAGTGAAAAATAACTCAAATTGTAAAAAAGATGCAAAACAACACAGGGAATGATACTATTGTATTTGTCCTTAAAATATCCAAAGATGACGGAAGGAATAAACGTTGCCAAAGACCAGAGAAGTGAATGGGAAAAGAGATGCAAACATGCAAAAATAGCGCTTGTGAAAAGATTTGCGTCAGACACTTTATTCGTCAGGCGCGTTTTTTTTGTAATCTGGGAAAAATTTTCCTGTAAAACGCCACGGAATACAATCTCTTCTATAACAGGATAAATTATAACCAAAAACAACAATTTTTGGGGATATACCACATGCTGAAAAGTTAGCTCAGGCTGAGTCACCCAAAACCATCCCGCGCAAAATACTGGGCCCATCATGAGGGCCGATTGAAAATTGCGATCACGAAACATATAGAAAAGAAAGGAAAATTTCATTTTTTCATTTTTAACAATGCGTGTTTTGTTATATAAATAATGGATATCAAAAACATTAATAAAAGTGTTGGAGAAAAATTTACGTTTCTATTCAGACTGCAACCGCCACCTCCGCCACCTCCGCCTCCGCCACCAGAAATAACATTGGAATTGTTTGCCACAGCCCCAGGATCGGCGATTTTGCCATTTTCAGCCCCATCAGTGTCGTATGGCCCGCCATCTTTTATTTCCAATTGCAGGCAATACATTCCCGACGGCATAACGCCGGTTGCATTGTCAACTTCCGTATATAAAGAATTCCCCGCATCAGGGCATATCCCCTCCGGATCTTCGGTCACGGCCGTATATATCTTATTGTCGGCGTCAGACACAAAGGTTGCCCACCCCGTTTGATCGGAAAATTTACGATAAACTGTATTGGTTCCAGTGGCTTTTGATAAAGGCAAGACCAATTTCGCTTTTTCGCCTGTTTCAGCAAGCCCATCTATCTCGAAATCGAGAACATCTATTATATCATCATATTCGCCTATATCCGTTCCCCCTCCGTCATCAATATCAGTCAGGTCTATTAGCGCTCCTTTGCCGGCTTTAAACGCATACTTGCCTAAACTTAAAGTAAGACCGGATTCGGCGGACAGGGTCTGTTGTTTTTTCGCATTTTTTGGGGCCCGCAGAATGTTGGCGACATCGTTGACATTGTCAACATTATTCAATATGCCGTCCCCGTCTATATCGTCATCCTGATCGTCGAAAATGCCGTCGCCATCGCTATCATACTGATCATCAAAAATTCCATTGCCGGTGCTGTCGTCCACCAAAGCGGTCCCGGAAGCGACCACTTTAAGCAGACAAACATTGTTTTGAGTCAAAGGGCCTTTGTTGGAATTGGCGCTGTTATCATCCGTCGCCTTTGCTTCTATGGTATATAAACCTTCCGGAAGCGAGCTGGTGCCAATGGTCCATTCCGCCGCGCCATCAACAGGGCAATTATCTATATGGCGCGAACAATTCCATTCCACCGCGACCGTGTCTCCTCCATTGGGGTCGGAAGTTTCCAGCTTTACATCAATATTAATTCCTTGGGCGACTGTTATTTTCGATATGTCAGAGTAGCTTGACTCCCCTGTTTTTTTTAATTTAATCAAAACCTTCGGGGGAAGATTTTCCTTATTGATATCGATCAGAACCACTTCATGTGAAGCTGTTCCCCCTGTCACCGCATTGGAGAGCGAATCGGCGTTGATATTAAAAATGACAACGCCCCTTTTTTTGCCGCTATTTAAGCTGCCCGTGGCGTTAAAATCAAAAGAAATTGAATCTGACGACGAATCTTCGCCAATTTGAATGTTTCCGGCGGGCGCATTATGATCATCGGGATTGATGGCGGGATTGTTTGGATCGGAGGCGACAGTATAAGGAACGGTCACCGGGTATGCCGCCGCCTCGCCATTTGTTTTTATTCCTATAGAGATGGTTTGCGGCGTGCCCGTTAAGTGCGCCACCTGTTTTTTGCGGTTAAACATAACTTGCGGAATCACATTAATCTGTTGAATTTCAGACGCTGTGTCTCCATTTGGGTTTTGCGCTGTCCACTCTACAAGATAAGGTCCCGGGGACAGCTTGATTTTTGCTGGGTCGGTTATTGCGCCAAGGTCTTCATCCGTCCCGCTGTCAATTTTCCCATTTCTGTTTTTGTCGCGATATAAGGTTCCTGAAAATCTTACGGTCACATCATTGGTTGTCATCCCTGAATTGACTATGGTATAATTCCCGGTCGAGGGTATGGCTTTTCCGGCGACTTTATCCTCCGCGTCAATTGAAGGGCAGACTGCTATGATGCCATCGCAGTTGTCATCAATGTCATTGTCACAGTTTTCAGCGGCGGCGGGATTTACGGACGCGTTGTTGTCGTCGCAATCGCCTGACGTGGCAATCAAATCTGACGATAAATAATAACCCGCCGGTTGTGTCCCGGAGCTTTGCCTGGTTCCCTCCGAATATTTGTCTCCATCCGAATCTTTATACCATGTGAGATTGCTGGGAGTATGTATGAATCGATAGTTTTGATAAGACCACTGGGATATGTCATCTGTCAGATTGTGAAGCGAAATGTCGCACTCGGCAGTGTGAGCGGTTATATTGAAAAAAAGCTTTACGATGGCCCCGGATGTTCCGCTTGCGATCGGCCTGCTTGCATTATAACCGCCCACTCTGATATGCTGGCCTATTCTGTTGGATTCAAACATGTAGTCATCGCCGCCGGCGTCAAATTGCTGTGTTAAACCTCCTTTTTCATATTTTTGGTATTCCAGGCTGTCTTCGCAATACCAGACGTCGAAACCAAACGCTTTCACATTGTTTGGGGCGCCGTTCATGGAAATTGTGACAGTAAAAGTTTCGTCAGTTTGTTCGGTTGTAAGCTCCAGGTCCTCGGAAAAGCATGTTTGGCAAAATGCAAGCGTCGCGCAAATGACAATAAGGACAATTATGCGCTTTTTGATAAGCATTTTTACGTATTCCTTATTTTTTTATGTGCGAGATAAGATTTAAACCGGGCGGTTTCCCGCCCGGCTGTTTTTATTCCCCTCTAAAAAAAATCAATCCAGACAGCTTGATTTGCCCAGGTATCTGTTGAAAACACAAAGAGCGTCGGCGGGAGTCACGCCCCCTGCGACATCCACGTCTCCGCATACAGTGGCGCAGTCTTCGCCCGCCGATGTGGGGCAAATATTCATGTATTTTTCAAAAATGCTTAAAGCGTCTCTTGGCGTCCATCGGCCGTCTCCGTTGATATCGCCCGAACAGCCGCCGTAAACAAGACAGCCGCCAGAGCTGGGCCAGTCTCGAATATCATCCACAAGGCCGGTCAAAGTCAACGCGGTGTCTCCACTGGTGTCTCCACCGGCGTTAATATTAAAGTTCAAATAAACAACCGCACCTGGAACGTCCCCGGTCGCGTCCCAATTTGAAACCCAACTTGTGTCACTGCTTGCGTCCGCAGTCGCGTCTCCACTTGGAATCCAGCCATCTCCGCTTGCGTCCCAGCTTGAGTCACGAAAAACCCCCCCGTCCGAATCGTAGCCCCCAAACCTTAGAAGTCCTGTTGAAATTTCATTGGCTTCGGCCGTTTGAAAGTTTTTCGTTACAGTTCCTGTCACATCAAAACCGTTGTATGTTAAGGTGTTGGCATCGAAATTGACATCAAAGCCAAGCGTTTTTACATCATTCGACGCATCCGACGCATCCAATCTCCGAATTCTGACGGGAATGGTGACTGGGCTGCCACTGTGTCCTCTGACGCCTTTAATGTCAATTTTGCCTGTGTCATACTCGATACAGCTAGTGACTATGGCCATAACCGTCGAAACATTTGTTCCGATAAGCAAAAAGTTTACAGCGACAGCAAAAAAAAGAACAATACATCCGGTCATTAAAAATGATCCTAATTTGCGCCGACCTTTCTGAGTTGATTCCACTTTTTCACCCTCCTTTTAATCCGTGTTTTTTAAAACCCAAAGAGTTATGACTGAAAACATCGAGAGGTCGCCGTTATTTTGCCTCTCGGTTGATGATTGGTTTTATCAAAAGGAACATTCCAACAAAACCGGACATGATGATAAAACAAAGGAAAAGGACAATAATTTTAAGTGTGTTTACGCTGTTTTTTATCTGTTGTATATTTGACGCCAATTCCTCGAAGGCGGCGGCTGTGTTTTTTTTAATATTTCGGGGACTGTCTTTTAATGTCGCATTATGGACATGTTTTTTGGGTCTCGTCTCTTTTGTCCGATTGGTTGTTATCCAAATTTTTTTTGAGGATTTTTCCCCGCCGCTTGAGGAAGGACCGGATATTCCCGGCGTGAAAATATTTCCATCATGATCGGTTTTTTTGAAAGTTGCGATATTCGATCTGTCCGCTTTCTGTTCCCCGCGAGTTTGCGCTGAAGCTCCGGATCCGGATTCAGTTTGTTGAACTTCCGTTTCAGGAAAAGCCTCCGAACTTTCGAGTTGCTGTTCATTCGCTCCGTTTCCTTTATTTCGCGTATAGCTCCGATATGAACTCTCCGCGCTTCCATTGTCATCTATGCTTTTTTGAGGATCGCCTTCGTTTATGCCAGAATTGTCGCTGCCTGAAGCAGGGGAGGGCGACTCGACTTTTTCCGGCTCCTCCCTCTTCGGGTCATAGGTTCTGCTTTTGGGATTCAGATCGTCTTTCAAGCCTTGAAATCTAAGTTTTGTGTCAGGCTCCAAATTTCCGACAACATCAAAATCCAGTATGACGATGCTTCCGCTGGATCCTTTTGAGATTATATGATTCCCCGCTTCGATCCCGCCGATTCTTAAAACGCCCGCCTCCGCATTGTTTGTCACGGCGAAAACATCAAAATTCGTTGTCAAAGAGCCCCGTTCATACCTCCTTAAAGTCAAATTAGCGGGATTATAGACCACATCCATGCCCAGAGAGTCTATGCTTTTGGGGTAATTTTTTACACAAACTTCATAGGTCACCTGGCCGCCGCCGTAATAAGATTGCCTTATAGCTTCCAATGATGAATTTTGAGAGTTGGCGTGGCCATTTTTAATTAAAAATAAGGAAAGGCCGACAACCAGGCATAAAAAAATATTCTTTTTTTTACGGGAAAACATTTTAGCCCTTGTTTATTCCTGGGGGTTCCATCCGGAAATATCGTCCAAAAGTTTCGCCAATGTTATTCCGGCTTTTTGTTCACTGTTGATCCATTCGAATTCCAGAATAACGAGTTCTCCACTTGCGTCTTTTTTTATGGATTTTTCTCCCGCAGCAAAGCCGCCCACGCGAACCAGGCCTTCTTTGACTTTATGCGCTCCAAACATTTGAAATTCGCGCACAGATTTTCCTTCTTTATATCGAACATATTTTAATGCCAAAGGATCGTAAATAACCTCAAATCCGAGAGCATGCACTTTATTCGGCGCGTTCTTTACCGAAACAATGAAAGTGATATTTTGGTCATTTACATTTTTTTTTATGGTTATGCCGCTTTTTTTTTTCTCGCAACTCTGAGCGAATACCCCCAACAAGATAAAAGCTAAAATTAATAGCGCTGTTTTTTTCTTCACTTTTTTCGCTCCTTTTTGTAGTTTTGTCACACAAATCGCGCTTTCCAGTCAAGGCGTCTTGTTTTCTGCATTTGTGCCTTGAGGAATGCTTCCATAGGAATCATATAACACTCCCTCGTTCGCCTCGGCGATCGGGTCGCTCTTCAGCGGAGCCCTGTTTTTTGGCCAGACAAAAAAATAATGCCCCTTTATTTTTTGATGTGCAAGAAAAAAATGAAATAAAAAAATTTCGGCGAGGAATACCGAAAAAAAGCCACCTTGAAAATCAAGCCGCTGATGTTCGGGTTTTAGTCACAAGACGTTGAATAAAAAACGTTATGATAAGGCTCAGGGGCTTTTTAGAAGAAAAATGGTTTCGAAGAACCCTTATGAATTATGCTGAGATTCTGGTTATGGATCGGCTCAATAGCGGCCGCTGCCTCGGCGCCAATGACCGGTTTGTTGTTTCCACATCTCATGCACAGTTCTATTCGACTGCCTACATTTTTATTCATGGCCGGTGTCATCAATGGATGGCGGTCATTAAAAAAAATGACGCGTTTGAAATGCGAAATGCCAAGAAGGCATGAAAAAAATGGCGTCGAAGGCGGGACTTGAACCCGCGCGGGAGTGGTCCGGCAAACTTCGATTGGATGGGTTTGATTGAAAAAAGAATGGTGCCGAAGGCGGGACTTGAACCCGCACGGGCGTGGCCCACTACCCCCTCAAGATAGCGTGTCTACCAGATTCCACCACTTCGGCACATTTGGATGTGTGTGTTTCGTTTAAAAAAGAGGTCAGTTTAAAAAAGGTCCGTTTAAAAAAAAATCAGGGTTGGGGTTTTTGTTCAGGCGTTTTTTCACCGGCCGCGTCAGCCGCCGGCTGATTCGCGGGCGCTTTTGCCGGGGCGGCGGTTTCCACTGATTTCATGATGGAGTCCCCGCCCGTTCGCTGGGTTGAGATGTACGCCAGGGCCAGGGAGGTCAGCATAAAGATGATGGCCACGCCTGTGGTCGCTTTGCTTAACAGTGTCGAGGCCCCGGAGCTTCCCAGAAGCGTCTGGCTGCTTCCTCCGCCAAAAGCGGCGCCCATGTCCGCGCCCTTGCCGGTCTGCAAAAGCACGATCATAATCAGAGCCACACAGACGATCACATGAATCGTCACCAATATCGCTGTCATACTATTTCTATCCTTGGTTATTCTTTATTTCCCGCCGGGCCTGTCAACGGCTTTGGTAACAGGCGATTTCGGCGAATATGTCGGGGTCCAGACTGGCCCCGCCCACCAGCGCCCCGTCAATGTCCGGCATGTCCATCAAATTTTTGATGTTGGCCGGTTTCACGCTTCCTCCATACAGAATTCGAATGGAGCCGGCGATCTTTTTCCCAAACGTTTTTTCAATCAGGCCCCGGAGATGGGCGTGAACTCCCTGGGCCTGTTCCGGTGTGGCCGTCTCCCCGGTTCCGATGGCCCATACGGGCTCATAGGCGATGACCAGGGTTTCGGCGCGATCCGAAACAAACCCTTTTAACCCATTCAGGATCTGTTTGTCAAGGGTTGAAAACGTTTTGCCTGATTTTCTTTCCTCCCCGGTCTCCCCCACGCACATGACGGGGAACAGGCCGGCGTCGACGGCCGCGCCGATTTTTTTTTGGACGGTCTCATCCGTCTCCCCGAAATACAGGCGGCGCTCCGAGTGGCCGATGATGACATGCCGGCAGCCGATGGCGGCGAGCATGAGGGGGGATATCTCCCCGGTGTAGGCCCCCTGGTTTTCCCAGTGGACGTTTTGGGCGCCTAACAGAAGGCGGGTTCCGGAAACGGCTTTGGCCACCGCCTCAAGGGCGGTGAAGGGCGGGGTGATCATGACGTCCGTCTCTTTTTCGGAGGCGATGTGTCCGGCCAGTCTCAGGGCCGCTTCAACCGCTTCGGCGGAGGTTTTAAACATTTTCCAGTTGCCGGCGATCAGGGGTCTTCGGGTGGTCATTTTGTGGTTTCCTTTAGGGTTCGCTCAAAAATCAGTTGTTTTTGAGCGAACCCTTAGCTTTAAAAAAATCACGGGACAGTGTCAGTTAGAGTCGGGAGCCGACCATTAAAGCCAGGTCGATCATCCGCGCGGCGTACCCGGCTTCGTTGTCATACCATGAAAGGGTTTTCACCATATCCCCCATGACGGAGGTGAGCGGGGCGTCCACCACGGATGACAGGGTGGAGCCGTTGAAGTCCGATGAAACCAGGAATTCGTCCGAGCATCCCAGGATTCCGGAAAGAGGGCCGCTTGCGGCCTCTTTGAAAATATCGTTCACGTCCGGCGCCGTGAGGCCGGTCCGGCCCACCTGGGCCACGAAATCCACGATGGAGACATTGGCCGTGGGAACCCGGATGGCCAGCCCGCTCATTTTTCCCGAAAGTTCGGGAAGGACCAGCTCCACGGCCTTGGCGGCGCCCGTGGTGGTGGGGATCATGGACAGACCGGCGGCCCGGGCCCGGCGAAAATCCTTGTGGGGGGCGTCCATGAGACGCTGGTCCCCGGTGTAGGAATGAACGGTGGTCATCATTCCCCGGCGGATTCCCAGGCGCTCATGGAGAACCTTGGCCACCGGCGCCAGGCAGTTGGTGGTGCATGACGCGTTGGAAATGATGTGATGGCGTCTGGGGTCGTAAACGCTGGAGTTGACCCCCATGACGATGGTGGCGTCGGGGTCTTTGGCCGGCGCCGATATGATCGCCTTGGAGGCGCCGGCCGCCAGGTGTTTCGAGGCGGTCTCCCGGGTCCTGAAGACTCCGGAGCATTCCAGAACAATGTCCGCGCCATATTTTCCCCAGTCAAGCCTCTCGGGGTCTTTTTCAGACATGAACGGCGTTTTTTGATGGTTGATTTCCAAAAAAGCGCCGTCGGCGCGGATGGGGAAATCCGGCGTCCCGTGAACCGAGTCATGGGAAAGGAGATGGGCCATGATTTCCGGCCCCGCCGGGTCGTTCACGGCCGTCACCTCCATTTCGGGGCGCCCGGCCGCCATTTTAAGGGCCATGCGCCCGATCCTTCCCAGTCCGTTCACGCCTATTCTGATGGTCATAGTCCCTTTCCTTTGCCGCGCCCGTTTACGCGCGTTTGTTTCCTTTCAGTATTCCGCTGGCGATGTTGATGCTTCTTCTGCCGTATTCCTCAAGCGCGAGCGCCAGGTCTTTGATTTCCATCTCGGAGCGGGCCCGCAGCGCTTTGATCACCATGGGAAGATTGACCCCGGAAACGACCTCCACCCGCCCCTCCTCAAGGAGGGAGTAGCTCAGGTTCGAGGGGGTGCCCCCGAACATGTCCGTCAGAACCAGGACGCCTTTGGGGGAGGCCACGTTCCCGATGCTGTCCGCGATTTTTTTGCGCAGGGCATCGGCGTCTTCGATGAGGTTGATGGAAACCGACTCAATGGCCTCCTGTTTGGCCCCCGCGATGAATTCGGCGGCATCAATAAGCGCCTCGCCGAGGCGGCGATGCGTGACAATCACTATACCAATCATAAAACCCCTTGAAGTGGAGGCGTTTGGGAAAACCCGGCGCCCAAAGCGCTCCGGTCAGATGTCGTCGCCATCCTGGAGAGCGTCCTCCTCCATTTTGATAATCTCGTAAATTTCATCCCGGCTTCGGGCCCGCAGGAGCTTTTGCTTGAAAAGATCATTTTTCAGCAGCCTGGAAATCCTGGACAGAAGCTTCAGGTGAAGCCCGGCCTCGTCTTCGGGGGTGATAAGCGCGAAAAAAATATGAACCGGCCGGGCGTCGATGGAGTCAAAATCCACCCCTTTTTGGCTGAGACCGAAGCCCAAAAGCATGGCGTCCACGTCTTTTCGTTTGCAATGGGGAATTCCGACCCCCCCGCCAATGCCGGTGCTGCCCAGGCTTTCCCTTTCCAGCAGGTCCCGCACCAGCTCCTTTTCCTCTATTCCGGCCATGGTCGCGATGGGTCGGGCCAGCTCTTCAAGAACCCCTATTTTTTCCTCGGCTTTCAGGTCCGCTGAAATGGCTTCCCGTTTGATGGAATCAATAATTTTCATGTGGTTTTTCTCAGTTGGGCTGAATCAGTCCGTAATCGTCGTTTTTGCGACGATAAAGCACATTCACCTGGTTGGTTCTGGCGTTGGTGAAAACAAGAAAGGCGGCCGTTCCCAGGTCCATCTGCATCACCGCCTCATCCACATCCATGGGCTTGTAGTGAATGGTTTCCACCCGGATGCGAGCGGTCTCGTCGTCCGGGAACGGGTCGGGCCCATGGACCTGGCCTTTCTTTTTCCCGGCGCCCCTTTTCCTTTTCCCGGCGCCTCTTTTGTTTCGGTTTTTTTGTTTGCTTTTTTTGATTTGCGACTCGATTTTGTCAACGACCATGTCAATGGCGGAATACATGTCGCTGGTCTCTTCCCTGCCGTGTATTTTAAGCCTGTCCCCGGAAATGTTCACCTCGGCGATGTGGCGAAATTTTTCCACCTGCAAAACGACATTGGCCTCCGCGGGATTGTAAAGCAGTTTGTCCAGTCGATCCAGCTTTTCTTTGGCGTGGGTTTTCAAGTTTTCAGAAGGGTCAAGGTTCTTAAAAGTCACGGATGTCTGCATGTTAAACCTCCTTAAAGTTGCCTTCGTTTGGATGACGGCAGGATTTTAAGCATGTCCCGGTATTTTCCCACTGTTCGCCGGGCGAGAAACACGTGGTCCTTTTTGAGAAGAAGGGATATCTGCTCATCGGAAAGGGGTTTTTTTTTGTCCTCCTTTTTGACGATTTCGGCGATTTTGTTCTGAACGCTGGCCGGAGACACCGTTTCGCCGTTTGATGATTTGAGAGATTTGTTGAAAAAAAATTTCAGTTCGAAAACGCCGCGGGGGGTGTGGACATATTTGTGGGTCGTGGCCCGGCTCACGGTGGATGGATGCATGCGAATGTCTTCGGCCACATCGCTGAGCAGAAGGGGTTTTAATTTTTTGACGCCATGATCAAAAAAATCCCCCTGGAATTTCAATATGCTTTCCATGATTTTGTGAATGGTGTTCCGGCGCTGATGGATGCCTTTGATGAGCCATGCGGCGGAGTCCAAATTTTCCCTGACATATTTTCGCGCCTCCTGGTCCATCTTTTTCCCGCCCGTCACGGCGTCCCGGTAGAACTTGCTGATTTTAAGCCTGGGCATGCCGTCGTCGTTTACGGAGATGATGAACCGGTCTTTTTCTTTGTGAACAAAAATGTCGGGAACAATATACTGGGGGGGCTCATTCAGAAAGGTCAGGCCGGGTTTGGGGTCCAGACTTTTGATGAGATCAATGGCGGCGGTGATGTCGCGGGGCTTTGCGCCCAGTTTCCTTTCGATGGCCGGGATGTTTCGGTTTTGAATGTCTTTCAGGTGCCCCCGGATGACGGCCTCCACCAGCTCTTTTTGGACCGGGGCGTTTTTAAAGTCGAGTTCGGCGGCCTGGATGAGGAGACACTCGCCCAGGTTCCTGGCGCACACCCCCAGGGGGTCGAATGTCTGCATGACCGACAGGATTTCCCGGACTTTTTCCGGGGCTTTGCCGAGCGTTTCGGCGATGTCGGCCGCGCCGGACTCCAGGTATCCCTCCGGGTTGAGATTCCCGATGATATGCGTTCCCACGGCCCGGTCCTCATCATCGGGAAAGGCCATGCTCAGCTGCCGCAGCAGGAAGTCGGTCAGGGACTGGCCGGCGTTGATGTTCATCTCGGCGTTGAAGGGCTCCGGCCTTTCCGTTTCCATGATGCCGGTGGAATTGTACTCCCGCACATAGGCGCTCCAGTCGATATCGTCGTTGATTTTTTCTTCAATGACCACTTCCCGGTCAGGGGAAAGCGTCTCCTCCGGAGCGGGCTCCTCGCCGGAAATATCCCCGAAACCCTCCTCAAGGGCCGGATTCAGCTCCAGCTCCCGGCTCACCATGGCCTCCAGCTCCATCCGCGAAAACTGCAAAAGCTTCATGGACAGACGGATCTGGGGCGTCATGGCCAGCTGCTGGGACTGTTTTAAGTGAAGTTGAAGATTCAGCGCCATATTTTTTATGCGTTCGTCTGGTCGAATCTTAGAGTTTGAATTCATCCCCCAGGTAAACCCTGAGCGCGGTCTTGCTGGAGGCGATTTTTTCAGGAGGCCCGTGTTCGATGATTTTCCCTTCGCTGAGTATGTAGGCCTCGTCGCAGGCCCCAAGGGTCTCCCGCACATTGTGATCGGAAATCAGCAGACCGATTCCCTTTTTTTTCAGCTGCCCGATGATGGCTTTGATGTCCGCCACCGCCAGGGGATCAATTCCGGCGAATGGCTCGTCCAGAAGGATAAAAGAGGGTTTGACGGCCAGCGCCCTGGCGATTTCCAGCCTTCTGCGCTCTCCCCCGGACAGAACCCCGGCTTTGCTGTTTTCAAGGCGTTTGATCCCCAGCTCCTCAAGCAGGTCGTCCGTCCGGGCGTTTCGCTCGGTTTTGGACAGCGGAAGCATCTCAAGGACCGCCATGATATTTTCCCTCACCGTCAGCTTCCGGAATATGGAGGCGTCCTGGGGAAGATAGCCGATCCCTTTCCGGGATCTCAGGTGCATGGGGAAATCGGTGATGTCCTCGTCGTCGAGACACACCCGGCCCCCGTCCGGCCGGGTCATGCCCACGGCCATGTAAAAGGTGGTGCTTTTTCCCGCCCCGTTGGGGCCCAGAAGCCCGATCACCGAGCCGCTTTCCACATCCAGGCTGACGTCGTTCACCACTTTTCGGCCCCGGTAAATTTTCACCAGGCCCCGCAGGGATAGCATGGCCATTTTATTGTTTCAGTGTCTCTTTCCCGGGGTAAAACACGGCGCCCACCTGTTTTCCGGTGTCGCCTTCCACCGTTATGTATCCGTTTTTTCTGTCGAAAATAATTTTTTTTCCTGAAACCCTGTTTTTTTCGCTCTCAATGGAGGCGTTTTCCCCGGTTAAAATCAGGCGTCTTTCTTCTGTAATATATACCGCCTCATCGGACATTGCAACCCTGTTGTCGAATTTTATGACCACATTTCCCGAGGCCGTGACGCGGTCCACGGATTTCTCGGAAAGCGTCAAAGCGCCCCCCCCGGCGTTTTTTTTCCCATGGACTTTAATCACCCGGGCAAAGACCGAGAAATTTTTTCCCGAGGCCCTGGCGTTCCCTGAAAACTCCGCGAATCCCCGGGCATGGTCGGCCACGAGCCGGTCGGCGGACACATGGATGGGGCCGCCGCCGTCCTTTGCCCATGACATCCTGTCCCCCTGGAAAAGACAAAGGCAAAGGCAAAAAGAGGCGGACAAAAGCCAGGGCGCCGCCATGAGCGCCCGGCGTTGTGTTTTAAAAAGCGAAATGCTCATCCAGCGTCCCCTTTACGTTTCCTTCGAAAACCGTCCGGTCTTCGTCTAAAAAAATGGATATGCGATCCGCCTGAAGGACCGAGGCGCCGCTCCGAATCCGGGAGGGCGCCATGGACACAATGGCCCTTTTTTTATCATCGTAGGCGATTTTATCGGCGCGCAGGGCATAGGCCCCTGAAAGGGCCCTCACCGCGCCCATGGCCTCAACGCGGTTGGAGTCTGTGAGCAAAACCCCCTGTCGGGCGAAAATTTGAATATTCGGGGCGTTTTTTCGAAAAAAAACAAGCGACGGGTTTTCAAAGACCGCCCGGTTCTTTTCTTTGAAGTACCGGGCCGAGTCCGCCTCCAGCGACCATTCCCGGACCCCGTTTTTGACGGATGTCTGGCTGATTTTTTTCAAAGACAGGCTGGGGCGCTTCGAATCCGTCCGGGCCTCCGGAGCCTGCTCCGGGGGGGGAGAATGACGCCGCCGCTCAATGAACACGCCCACAATGGCCATGACCAGCAAAATCCCCGCCAGGGCCGGGATGATTTTCGCCCCGGCCGGAAAGGGCCTGGAGTTCGATTTCCGGGAGCCGGGTTGTTTTGGGGTTTTATTCATCCTGTGATCAATTCGTCAAACGGCGTCATGAGACAAAGCGCCCGATAATGCCTTCCCAAAGCCCCCTGGCCTTCAATATGGACTCGCACACTTCCCGAACCGCGCCGTCGCCGCCCGGGGCCTCGGTGACCAGGTCCGCGCGCTCTTTCACCTCGTCGCAGGCGTCGGAGACCGCGATGGAAAGGCCCACCCGTCTCATGATGGGGAGGTCGGGCAGATCGTCGCCCACAAAGGCCATTTCGGCGGGCCCAACGCCGGTTTTTTTTTCGATTTCCCCCAAAAGGGCGGCCTTGTCCCTCACGCCGTCAAACACAAGTTTGACGCCGAGATTCCGGCTTCGATGCGCGAGCGCCTCTGAGCGGCGCCCGGTCACCAGGGCCGCCGGCGTTCCCGCGTCCATCAGGAGCCTGAGCCCCAGGCCGTCTTTGACGCTGAAACGTTTGATTTCAACGCCCCGGTCATCGTAAATGATATCGCCCCGGGTGAGAACGCCGTCCACGTCCAGAAGCAAAAGCCGGGTTTGGGAAAGTTTTTCCCTGGTTTTGAGGCCCATCGTCTCAAGGCTCATCTTTTCGCTCCTTGTTTTGTTTTTTCGCTCCTTCATTTTAAGAGACGATTTCATGGATGGCTTTGAGTCTGGAGAAAAGATCGGCAAGCCCGTGGTCGAGCCTCAATGAGTTGGGGCCGTCGCACAGCGCCTGGTCGGGGTCGGGATGGACCTCCACAAAAACGCCGTCGGCGCCGGCGGCCGCGGCGGCCCGGGCCAGAACCGGGGCGAACCGGCGGTCCCCTCCCGAGCTGGCCCCCTGTCCCCCGGGGAGCTGAACGCTGTGGGTGGCGTCAAAAATCACGGGGTATCCCGTGTCCTGGATGATTTTGACGCTTCTGAAATCGGCCACCAGGTTGTGGTATCCGAACGTGGCCCCGCGCTCGGTGAAAATGATCTTCCGGTTGCCCGTGGAGGCGATTTTTTTTCCCACATTGGCCACATCGTCCGGCGCCAGGAACTGGCCTTTTTTGATATTGATGGGCCGGCCGGTTTTCGCCGCCTCCAGGATGAAATCGGTCTGGCGGCACAAAAAGGCCGGGACCTGGATCACATCCAGGACCTGGGCGGCGGCCTCGATTTCGCTGATCCGGTGGACGTCCGAAAGAATTTTGACGCCGAGTTCGGATTTTATTTTTCCCAGGATTTCCAGCCCCGGGCTCAGGCCCGGCCCCCGGTAGGAGTCGATGGAGGTTCGGTTGGCCTTGTCGTAGGAGGCCTTGAAAATAAAAGGCAGGCCCAGCTTTTCGGTGGTCTCCCTGAGGGACGAGGCGATTTGAAAGGTCAAATCAAAATTTTCAATGACGCATGGGCCGGCGATGATGACAAGGGGGGCGCCCCCGCCAATGGCCATGCCGTCGATTTCCACTTTTCGGCTCATGAAAAATTCTCTCGCGTTTTTGTTTTTTTGCGCCCGGGCGGATGAAACATTTCGCCCGCCGGGCGCTTCCAGGTTCCATATGTATCGCCCGGAAAGTCAAAAGTCAAGAAACGAAAACTTTGTCTTGATTACAAACCCATTTATTGTTATGAACATTTTTTTAACGTGGTTACGAAACATTTTAAGAAAGGCTTTTCAAAAGAATTTGAGAACACGAAGAAAAAAAGTCAGATCCCGGGCCGTGGCGGCGTTGATTTTTTTATGCGCGCTGTCAGGGGCCTGGCTGTTTCAGGCCCGGCTGGAGGGCGGCAATCCCTCCCTGGTGATCAAAGAGCCCATCGACGCCATCGGGATCTCCCGGAATGTCTCCATCAGCGTCGCGGACGAAAAAAGCGGGCTGCGCCTCCTGGAGGTGAGCCTTTTAAAAGACGGCAAGACAGTGGATCTGCTCAAAAAGCGTTTTCCTTACGCGGGCGTCGTCAAGGGCGGAAAAGTCAAGAGCGAATCGTTCACTGTTTTGATTGAGCCTGAAAAACTCGGAATTTCCGACGGAAAAGCCGAGCTTCGGGCGTCGGCGGTGGATTATTCCTGGCGCCGCTTTTTCCGGGGAAACCGGACTTACATTCAAAAAAACGTCCAAATCGACACCCGACCCCCCCGAATCAAGATCATCAGCAGACGCCATGCTTTGATCCAGGGCGGGGCCGGTCTGGTGATCTACCGGATATCGGAGCCGTGTCTGCGAAGCGGGGTTCGCGTGGGGGACCGGTTTTACCCCGGGCACGCCGGTTATTTTGAGGACAAGCGCGTGTTCATGTCCTTTCTGGCCATGGGCCACAACCAGGGCCCGGGGACCGTGATTTTTGCCGAGGCTGTGGATCTGGCGGGCAACCGCGCCAAGGCGGGCTTTCCCTATTACATCATGCGAAAAGATTTCAAAAGAGACCGGATCCGCGTGTCCGACGCCTTTATCAATCGCAAGATGCCTGAATTCGCCACCGAGATTCCCGACAACATCAAGACATCGCCTGTGGATCATTTTCTTTTTGTGAACCGAAACTTGAGAAAGGCCGACTCCGCCCGTCTCCAGGCTCTTTGCGCCGAGTCCGATCCGGCCGTCCACTGGAGCGGAAAATTTTTAAGACTTCCCGGATCGGTTCGCCGCGCGGGATTTGCGGACCATCGCATTTACCAGTATAAGGGCCGGACCATTGATTACCAGATTCATTTCGGCATTGACCTGGCGTCGGTGTCAAAGGACGGGGTTCCGGCCGCCAACGCGGGCAGGGTGGCGGCGGCGGAACGGTTCGGGATCTATGGCAAAACGGTGCTCATTGATCACGGCCACGGTCTTTTTAGCCTGTACGCCCACCTGAGCCAGACGCATGTCCGGAAGGACCAAATGGTCAAAAAGGGGGACGTCATCGGCCTGACCGGGAAAACGGGGCTGGCGGCCGGCGATCACCTGCATTTCGGCATGATGATCAACGGCTCCTTTGTCAATCCGGTTGAATGGTGGGACCCGATGTGGGTCAAAAAAAATATTGAGAAAAAAATAGAAAGAGCCGGGCTCCCGGTCCGGTGAAGACGATTTGAACATGGGCGCCGCCGCGCCGGCGGCGACATGAAGCGGGGAACGTCATGAAAAAGCATAAAATCAACAAAACCTATGGCGAGATCAACGAAAAAATACGCCGGGGCGAAGCCGTGGTGGTCACGGCGGAGGAGATCATCGACATTGTCCGGGACCAGGGCCCGGAAGAGGCCGCCCGGCATGTGGACGTCGTCACCACGGGCACCTTTTCCCCCATGTGCTCATCCGGGGCGTTTATCAATTTCGGGCACTCCAGCCCCGGGATCAAGGCGTCCACAGTGACCCTGAACAATGTCCCCGCCTATGCCGGACTGGCCGCCGTGGACTGTTACATCGGGGCCACCGAGCCGTGCCTGGACGATCCCTTGAACAAGGTGTATCCCGGCGAATTCAATTACGGCGGCGGCCATGTCATTCAGGACCTTGTGGCCGGGAAAAAGGTTTTCCTGTCGGCTTCGGCGTACGGCACGGACTGTTATCCGAACAAAAAAGTCGAAAAGGAGATCTCCATCGACACCCTTCCCTGGGCCACGCTGTGCAATCCCCGGAACGCCTACCAGAACTACAACTGCGCGGTCAATATGACCAACAGGACGGTGTACACCTACATGGGGGCGCTCAAGCCCAAGGCCGGCAACGCCAACTACTGCTCGGCGGGCCAGCTGAGCCCCCTTTTCAATGACCCGTTCCAGAAAACCATCGGCCTGGGGACCCGGATATTTCTCGGCGGGGGAAGGGGCTATGTCACGTGGCACGGCACCCAGCACAATCCCGACGCGGAAAGGACGGAGAAAGGCGTTCCCACCCGGCCGGCCGGGACTCTTTTTTTGATGGGAGACTTAAAGGGCATGAGCCCGGAATGGCTGGCCGGGGTGAGCCTCCAGGGATACGGATGCTCCCTTTCGGTGGGCGTGGGGATTCCCATTCCCCTTCTCAATGAGGAAATCGCCATGGAAACGGCCATCTCCGATGAGGACATTTTTACCCATGTGGTGGACTACGGGCATGATTATCCCAACGGAATCTCCAAAGACATGGGGCTTGTGAGCTACGCTGATCTTAAAAGCGGGCATATCACCCTGAACGATGAGTCTGTTCCCACCGTTCCCCTTTCCAGCATGGTTCGCGCCCGCCGGATCGCGAATATGCTCAAGGACTGGATCGTCGCGGGAGAATTCGAGCTGGGCGAGCCCCAGTCCGCGCTGCCGGTTTCATAATGAAAAAAAAACGTTCCGGGCTCACAGGCCGGGCGGGATTTAAAAAAGGAAGAAGCGTCATGACTGATAAGAAAACCAGCGATCAAAAAGGAGGCCGGGGCAAGGCGGTGGACGCCGCCATCACCCAGATCGAGCGCCAGTTCGGCAAGGGATCCATCATGAAGCTGGGGGACCGGACGGTTCAAAAGGTTCCGGTGATTCCCACCGGCTCCATTTCAGTGGACAAGGCCCTGGGAATCGGCGGCATCCCCAGGGGGCGGGTGACTGAGATATACGGCCCCGAATCCTCAGGAAAAACCACCCTGGCGCTGCACGCCATCGCCGAGGCCCAGAAGGCCGGGGGGATCGCCGCATTTATAGACGCCGAGCATGCTCTCGACACCACTTACGCCAAAAAATTGGGGGTCAACTGCGATGAGCTTCTGGTGGCCCAGCCTGACAACGGGGAGCAGGCCCTGGAAATCGTCGACATGCTGGTGAGAAGCGGGGCCATTGATATTATGGTCATCGATTCCGTGGCGGCCCTGGTGCCCCGGGCCGAGATTGAGGGGGAAATGGGGGATTCCCACATGGGGCTCCAGGCCCGGCTCATGTCCCAGGCCCTTAGAAAATTGACCGGGATCATTGGAAAAACCCATACCTCCATGATTTTCATCAACCAGACCCGGATGAAAATCGGCGTGGTGTTCGGAAATCCCGAAACCACCACAGGCGGCAACGCCCTGAAGTTTTACGCGTCGGTGCGCCTGGACATCCGCCGCATCGGGGCCATCAAGGATGGCCAGGAGGTGGTGGGAAATCGTGCCCGGGTACGGGTGGTGAAAAACAAAATGGCGCCGCCGTTCACCGAATCCGAGTTCGACATCATGTACGGCGAGGGCATCTCCAAAACCGGCGATCTTCTGGACGTGGGGGTGGAGGCCGGCGTCATTGAAAAAAGCGGCTCCTGGTATTCCTACGGGGGAGAGCGAATCGGCCAGGGACGGGAAAACGTGAAAAGGTTTTTAAAGGAAAATAAAGACATCTTTGACTCCGCTTTTGAAAAAGTTCGCGAAAAACTGGGGCTTTCAGAAGAAAAAGGAGAAAACAGCGCAGATGACCAGCAATGAAATAAGAAAAAAGTTTCTGAATTTTTTTGAAAGCCGGGGCCACCGGATCGTCAGAAGCGCGTCTCTGGTTCCCCGGAACGACCCCACCCTGCTTTTTACAAACGCGGGAATGGTTCAGTTTAAGCGAACTTTTCTGGACGAGGAAAAAAGGGGCTACCGGACGGCGGCCACGTCCCAGAAATGCGTCAGGGCCGGGGGCAAGCACAACGATCTGGAGAATGTGGGCCACACGGCCCGTCATCATACCTTTTTTGAGATGCTGGGGAATTTTTCCTTTGGCGATTATTTCAAAAAAGAGGCCATCGCCTTTGCCTGGGAGCTGTTGACGGAAGGGTACGGGCTTGACGCGGACAAACTGTGGGCGTCGGTTTTCGAAAAGGACGACGAGGCCGAGGCGCTGTGGATCTCCGAGACCGGGATTCCCGCGGAAAGAATCGTGCGGCTGGGGGAGGCGGACAATTTCTGGTCCATGGGAGACTCCGGACCGTGCGGCCCCTGCTCGGAGGTGTATATCGACCGGGGCGAGGCGTTCGGGTGCCAAAGGCCCGGCTGCTCGGCCGGTTGCGACTGCGACCGGTATCTGGAGCTGTGGAACCTGGTGTTCATGCAGTTCAACCGGTCCCCGTCCGGCGAGATGACGCCCCTTCCGAAACCCAGCATCGACACGGGCCTGGGCCTGGAGCGTCTGGCGTCCATTTTGCAGAATGCCGACACCAATTTTGAGACCGACCTTATTTTTCCCATCATTCAAAAAACCGAGGAGATTTCCGGCGCGAAGGCCGGCGATTCCCCCGGGGCCGGCGTGGCCATGAAGGTGATCGCCGATCACAGCCGGGCCGCCGCCTTTCTCATCGGGGACGGGGTCCTGCCGTCCAACGAGGGCCGGGGATATGTGCTGCGCCGCATTATGAGAAGGGCCATCCGGTACGGGCGGGACATCGGCCTTGAGGAGCCGTTTTTGCATCAGACCGCCTCGACGGTCTTTGACATCATGGGCGAATCCTATCCTGAGCTGAAAGATTCCCGGGAGTTTATCACAAAGGTGATTGAAAACGAAGAGAAGCGCTTCAACGAAACCCTGGACCACGGGCTCGGGCTGCTCCAGGAGACTCTTGCCGCGCTGGAATCCCGGGGGGAGAGCCGCCTGCCGGGGGAGGTGGTTTTCAAGCTTTACGACACCTACGGCTTCCCCGTCGACATTGTCCGGGACGTGGCCCGGGACAAAAAAATTGAGGTGGACTTTGAAGGCTTTGAGGCCGCCATGTCCGTCCAGCGGGAGAAATCCAGGTCCAGGGCCGTTTTTACCGGGGGCGCCGGGGCCTTTTCGTCTCTTGAGACCCGGCCGGTGTTTAAAGGATATGAGGCGCTGTCCTGGGAATCGGAGATCATCGCGGTGTCCGAAGACGCCGGCGAGGTGGAGGTGGCGACAAAAGAGACGCCTTTTTACGGCGAGTCCGGGGGCCAGGAGGGAGACACCGGGATCATCGCCGGGAAAAATTTTCACATTCGGGTGGAAAGGACCTGGAAAGACCCCTCGGATGTCATTATTCACCGGGGGCTTCTCACGGCCGGGGAGGTCCGAAAAGGCGACGCCGCGACTTTGACGGTGGATGGGGACAGACGCGCCGGAATCGCCCGGAATCACACCGCCACCCATCTGCTGCATTCGGTTTTGAGGGCCGTTTTGGGGGACCATGTCAAACAGGCCGGGTCCCGGGTGGGGCATGACCGGCTTCGGTTTGACTTTTCCCATTTTTCAAAGGTTTCCCGGGACGAGCTGGAGGAGATTGAGAGGCGGATGAATGAAAAAATTGTGGAGAACGCGCCGCTTCAAACCCGCGAGATGGAGATGGACGAAGCCCTGAGATCCGGCGCCACGGCCATTTTCGAGGAAAAATACGGGGAAAGGGTCCGGGTGGTGTCCATTGGCGATTTCAGCCGGGAGCTTTGCGGGGGGACCCACGCCCGCCTCACCGGGGACATCGGCCTTTTTAAGATCACCGGCGAATCCTCCGTGGCTTCCGGGGTCCGTCGAATCGAGGCCGTCACCGGCCCCGGGGCGCTGGCCCATGTTCAGGAAACCGAGCGCGTGGTCAAAGATATGTCCGCGCTGCTCAAGGCCGATCCCCATGAGATTGCGGAGCGCGTGAAAAATCATTTGAAACGCCGGAAAGAGCTGGAAAAAGAAAACGGGCGTTTGAAAACCCTGGCCGCGTCCGCCCCCCGGGGAGGGGATTCCATTGAGGATTCCATCCGAATGGCGGGCGACGTCAAGACCCTGGTCAGACAGGCGCCTGTGGACAGTCCGTCGGCCTTAAGGGACCTGGCCGACAAATTCAGAGACAAGCTCGGCTCGGGCATTGTGGTCCTGGGAAGCGAGGCGGATTCCAAGGCCATGCTCATCGCGGTGGTCACCCGGGACCTGTCGGACCGTTTTCACGCGGGAAAGATCATCCGGGAGGCGGCCGGCGCCATGGGCGGCCGGGGCGGCGGGCGGCCGGACATGGCCCAGGCCGGGGGACCCCATCCCGAAAAACTTGGCGACGCCCTTCAAAGGGCCTTTGAGGTCATCGAAAGCGTCGCGACATCTTTGAAATAAAAAAAAATGTTGCATTTTCAGTTTATTTGTTAAATACTGACAAGTGGCGGTTTGCCGCAATTTTGACCCATCACAGATGACCGTTTCATCATTATAAACCAAGGAGGGAGATGCGATCATGCGAAAAAAAATTATTGGGCTGATTTTGATGTCCGCGGCGCTGGCCTTGATCTGCCAGCCGGCCTTTGCGGCCGGGCCCGGGGGAAAGTTTGGACTGGGGGCCAGATTTACCCTTGTGGACTCAATGACACACAATTCCACCACCGGGACCATCAATTCCGACATTGAGGCGGAAACTTACTTGGGGTACAGCGTCAACGCGACTTACTACATCTGGGATTTCCTTTCCGTTGAGCTGGACGCCGGCTATGCGGAGACCAAGCTGATCACGGCGAACACCAGCACGTCCAACCTGGGCACGGAATACGGATGGCTCAAACAGTTTCCGATTCTGATGACCCTTCGTTTCATGATTCCCACCGGCACCAACTGGTATCCCTATGTGGGCGTGGGGGGCGGCTACCATTTCAATGATTTCAAAATAGACGAATCTTACGCCGCCGTTCACAGCCCCCCTGACGTGAACGTGGAAAACAGTTTCTCCTACCATGCCAACGCGGGATTTGAGTGTTTTGTCACACCCAGCACCGCCATCAATCTGGACATGAAATACACCTGGCATGAGATTGATTTTGAAAACTCGGCGCCCAGCGCTGTGAAGGAAGAGGCTGTGGACATGGACGGACTGTCCGTGGGCGGGGGGCTTAAATATTTCTTTTAAAAAAGTGTCCCGAACCTTTTTAGAGCAAAGCCCGCGTTTTTTAAACGCGGGCTTTTTTTGTGTCTCTGTTTGAGGGTTTGGGGGCCGCCCGGTCCGCTTCAGGAAGGCGCGTGAAGCGAAAAACGTTTTCCCGGCAACTGCTTTGCCGCGCCTTTCAACTCAAGCTGGAGCAGTATGCTGGAAAGCCGGCCCGGATCCATGGAGATTTTTCGGACCAGCTCGTCGATGTGAGCCGGGGACGTTCCCAGGCTCTGATAGACTTTGAATTCTTCGGGAGAAAGTTTGACCGGGGGCGGCGCCTGTTCCCCGTCCCTTTGTTCGGCCCTTGTTCCAGGGCCGGTCATGAGGGGTGAGATTTCTTCGATAATGTCCCCGGCATGCTCGACAAGTTTGGCGCCCTGTTTGATGAGGGCATGGGTCCCCGCGCTTTTAAAGGAATGGATATGGCCGGGAACGGCGAACACCTCCCGGTTTTGCTCCAGCGCCAGCCTGGCCGTGATCAAAGAGCCGCTTTTCCTGGCGGCCTCCACCACCGCCGTTCCCAGTGACATTCCGCTGATGATCCGGTTTCGGATGGGAAAATTTCGGGGCTCGGGCTTTGTCCCGGGGGGAAATTCCGTGATCACGGCGCCGCTTCGGGCGATTTGATGAAAAAGCCCCCGGTTTTCCCGGGGGTAGATGTGGTCAAATCCGCTCCCCAGAACCGCGATGGTTTTTCCCCGGCCTTCCAGCGCGCCCAGGTGGGCGGCGGTGTCGATGCCGGCGGCCATGCCGCTGACCACACAGACGCCCCGGGACGCCAGGTCCCCGCAGATTCGCCTGGCGGAGTCCATGCCGTATTCCGTGGCGTTCCGGGAGCCCACCACCGCCACATGGTCCGCCGCGATGTCCGGTTTCCCGTGGACATACAGCAGGGGAGGGGGGTCCGGGATTTGAAGCAGAAGGGGGGGATAATCGGGGTCCGTCAGGGTGATGATCCGAAATCCCCGCTGGAGCGTTCGCCGGATTTCCGCCGGGGCCTGGACGGGGATGTCGCGCCTCATGACCCCCTCCACGGCCCGCCGGGTCATTCCCTTCACCCGGGCCAGCTCGTCCCGGGACGCCCCGAAGACCTCCCCGGGGGACCCGAAACGGTCAATCAGGCGTTTGAAGAGAAGATTGCCCACCCCTGGGGTCTGTTTCAGGGCGAGCCAGTTTGCCAGCCGTTTTTCCATAAATGTTTTCGATTACCCGTCGACTTTTTCCCATGCCAGCAGAAGGGGGCTGGCCACATACATGGAGGAGTAGGTGCCCACGATCACCCCGATGATCATGGCGAACGCGAAGTCATGGATAATGCCGCCGCCCAGGACAAACAGCGCGGCCAGGACCGCCAGGGTGGTGAGGGAGGTGAGAACGGTGCGGCTCAGCGTCTCGTTGATGCTGCGGTTGATCACCACGCTCAAGGGCTTTTTCGAAAGTTTGCGCTGGTTTTCCCGAATCCGGTCGAACACGATGATGGTGTCGTTGAGCGAGTACCCGATGATGGTGAGCAGGGCCGCCACGATGGGCAGGGTGAACTCTTTGTCAAAAATGGAGAAAATCCCCACCGTGATCAGCACATCGTGAAGCAGGGCCACCGCCGCGCCCATGGCGTATTTTAATTTGAGAAACCAGAAAAAAACCAGGGTCACAATGATGGCGGAGCCGATGAGAAAGGGCATCCCCACATCGAACAGGGACAGGAAATAGACCGCCGACATCAGCGCCGCGGCCAGCGCCCCGCTGACCAGCCATTTCATTTCAAACCGGCCGGATATATAGATGGCGATGAAAAGAAGCGCGTAAAATAAAGCCAGAAGCGCTTTTTTCCTCAAATCTTCGCCGACCTGGGGCCCCACCATATCCACCCTCCGGATTTCAGGGACGGACCCGGTCATGGCGCCCAGGGAGTCTTTGATTTGATCGGCGATCCCCGCTTCGCGGGTCAGGGCCTGCTTGGTTCGGATCAGGTACTCGTTTCCCTTTGCGTCCCCGAAGGTCTGAACCGACGACTGGGCCAGATCCATTTCAGCCAGACCGTCTTTCACGGCCTGGATATTCACCGGGGACGGGAACTGAACCTGGATCAGGGTTCCGCCGGCGAAGTCCACCCCGTATTTGGGGCCTTTGTGCGCCACAAGGGAGCCGATCCCGGCCAGAATCATCAGGGCGGACAAAATGAAGGTGATTTTCTTTTTTCCGATGAAATTGATGTCAATGTCTCTTTTGATAAATCGCATGGTTGTGTGTCCGTTTGGGTGTTTCCGTCAGATGCTGATGGTTTTCATTTTGCCCTTTGTCAGCGTGTATTCAAAGATGAGTTTGGTCAAAATCAGAGCCGTGAAAAGGCTTGCCAGAACCCCAAGGCTTAAGGTGACGGCAAAACCTTTCACCGGGCCGGTTCCGAACTGAAACAAAACAGCCGCGGCGATCAGGGTGGTGATGTTGGCGTCGAGAATGGTGAGGGTCGCCCGCTCATACCCCGCCTCAAAGGCCGCCAGGGGCGTTCTGCCTAAATCCAGCTCTTCCCGGATTCTTTCAAATATCAGCACATTGGCGTCCACCGCCATGCCGATGGTCAGGATAATCCCCGCGATGCCCGGAAGGGTGAGGGTGGCCTGAAGGGCCGCCAGCCCGCCGGCGATGAGAACGATGTTCATCACAAGGGCGATGTTGGCGATGAGGCCCGATAATTTGTAGTAGATCAGCATGAACAGAATCACGATCAGACCGCCGACCAGCATGGAAATGACCCCTGTTTTGATGGAGTCCGTTCCAAGAGAGGGTCCCACGGTTCTTTCCTCAATGATTTCCACCGGCGCCGGAAGCGCGCCGGCGCGAAGCACGATGGCCAGGTCCCGGGCTTCCTCCATGGTGAAATCCCCGGTGATGCTGGCCGAGCCCCCCGGGATCCGGTCCTTGATGACCGGGGCCGAGTAAATTTTGTTGTCCAGAACGATGGCCAGCCTTCTGTTGATGTTTTCCCCGGTGATTTTCTCAAAAATCCGGGCCCCCTTTCGGTCGAACTCGATCCCCACGTAGGGCTCGTTGAACTGGGAGTCGATCCGGACCCGGGCGTCCGTCAGATAGGTCCCGGTGATGGCCGCGCGTTTTTTGACCAGCAAAGGCTCACCGGACCGGCGCCCGGAGGCGGTCTGGAACAGAACCTCGGAGCCCCGGGGCGGCCCTTCCTTCAGGGCCGTGTCCGGGCTCATGGTTTCGTCCAGAAGCTTGAACTCCAGAAGAGCCGTCTTGCCGATGATTTCCTTGGCCCGCCGGGTGTCTTTGATTCCCGGGAGCTGAATCAGAATACGCCTTTGTCCCTGGACGCGAATGTCCGGCTCGCTGACGCCGAACTGATCGATTCGGTTCCGGATGGTCTCCAGGGCCTGCTCCACGGCGAGTTTTTTGATATGCCGGGATTCGGACTCATCCAGGGAGAGCGAAAAAGAGAGGCGGCCGTCCAGTCGCTTTTCTCCGGACCTGACCAGCGCGCCGAATTCTTTTTCAAAAAATCGGTTAAACGCTTCGGCCCGGCCGTCAGGCATATTCACGGACAGCTCAAGGGGTCCGGGCCTTTCGATCCGGACCCGCCTGATTTTTTCTTTCCGGAGTCCCTCCCTCAAGGCTTCGGCGGTCAGGGCCACTTTGTTTTCCACAGCTTTGTCCGCGTCCACTTCCAGGACGAGATGCATGCCGCCCTGGAGATCCAGGCCCAGGTTGATGGTTTTATGGGGCCACATCTCCGGCTTGAATGTGGGAAGGACATAGACAAAGGCGGCGAGAATCAGGACGGCCGCCAGAATATGCTTCCATGACAACTGCTTCAATTGAGTTTCTTCCTTTCGATAAACCTTTGACAGCATCGTAAAAAATTCGATCTACTGTGTTACAGCGCTTATTTTTAATTGAGGCATACCACATGTATTGCCTCAATTAAAAATAAGCGCCACGCCTTGTATATCGAATTTTTTACGACGCTGTTCCGTGATTTTTTACGAGTTTATCAATGGGTCAACTGTCTTTTTTTTGAGATCCGTTTATTTTTTCGCGGGCGTGGCCGGGGCCGGCTGGTCCAGTCCGGACACGCTGGCGCGGGACACTTTCACGCGGACACGGTCGGCGATTTCAACGGTGCAAACGGATTCGTCCAGGCCGGTGATTCGGCCGTGAAGTCCGCCGGATGTGATGATTTTGTCTCCCTTTTTCAGGTTGGCGATCATTTCCCGGTGGGCTTTGGTTTTCTTTTGCTGGGGCCGGATCAAAAGGAAATAAAAGACCACGAACATTAAAATAAACGGAATAAAAGCCGCCAGTCCGCCGGACGCTCCCTGACCGCCGGCTCCGCTCTGACCCATTGCGTAAGCGATGTTCAACAAGATAAACCTCCTTTAAAAATAATAAATCTCTAAATGTTCACAACGTTTTTTGATTTAAAAGCGTTTGACGCGCTTATCCATCATCAGCCATAAAAAATGTTAAAAAAACGCCCGCGTCTCTCACGGGGCCGGGCGCTTTTCGTTCACACTCCATGTCATTTCCGCCGTTCCCCCCACCCCGGCGATGACCAGCGAGACCGGCCCGTTTGGGGCGCCGTCGGGAAATGTCGCGGGAAAACGGACGATGTAAAGGGATTTCCAGGGGGTGACGTAGGGGAAAAAATGGGAGAGAAAAGATTCTTTCCGTTTCATTTTCCGAATTTCCAGGGGCTTGAGCGCGCCGGCGTGTCCGGGCGCCTTGAGATACACCTTCCACACGGATTTCCGGGCGCTGAAATCGTTTTCCCTTTCATCCGGGACATACGCGGCCAGGACAAACTCATGACGCGCCTTCGCGGCCCGGCGCTGATCGGAAAACAGTTTGTTCCGGTCTCGTTTCGGCAGTTTGTAAACCCGGGCGTATTCCCGGGCGTAGGCCGCCCGGAATTCCCGGGATTTGAATGTGACGGACGCCATCAGTTTAAGATTAAATCCGTCGTACACCCGGGCGCTTCGGCTCCACCGGCCCAGGGCCCTGTCGTAGGCCGCCTTTTCCTGAACGTCCGAAGCCCCGGGGGCCGGGGCGGCGGCGCATCCGTGAAAAAAAAGGGCGACGGCGGCGAAAAGAAAACACGCCCCGGCCCGAAGTCTTTCGGCGGCGTTAATCCGCGTCGGTTTTTTCGCCATGTTCGCTGAACACCCTGTCGAAGATGAAGTCGATATGTGTTAAATGCCGGCCCGGATCAAACAGCGCCTCAATTCCCTCGGCGCCGAGAAAGTCCAGGATGGCTTTGTCGTTTAAAAGAAGGGCCTTAAAGTCGGCGTTTTCCTCCCATGCCCGCATGGCCTGGGTCTGGACCAGTTTGTACGCCTCTTCCCGGGAGGCGCCCGCGTCCACAAGGCTTAACAGAACCTGCTGGGAAAACATCAGGCCCTTGAGCCGGTTCAAATTTTCTTTCATTCTTTCGGGATACACCGCGAGGTTTCGAATGACCCCCGTCATCCGGGCCAGCATGTAGTCCATGAGGATGGTGGAGTCCGGCGCGATGATCCGCTCCACCGAGGAATGGCTGATATCCCTTTCATGCCAAAGGGGGATGTTTTCAATGGCGGCCATGGCGTTTGAGCGGATGATCCGGGAAAGCCCGGAAAGATTTTCCGAGGCGATGGGGTTCCGCTTGTGGGGCATGGCCGAGGAGCCCTTCTGGCCCTTTGCAAAACGTTCCTCCGCCTCCAGCACCTCGGTCCGCTGGAGATGGCGGATCTCAACGGCCATTTTTTCGATGGTGGCCGCCATGATGGCCAGGGATGTGAAGTACGCGGCGTGGCGGTCCCGCTGGATCACCTGGGTGGAGGCCGGCGCCGGGGAAAGGCCGAGTTTTTCGCACACATGGGCCTCCACCCGGGGAGAGACGCTGGCAAAGGTTCCCACGGCCCCTGAAATCTGGCCCACGCTGATTCCTTCCACGGCCCGGCTGAAACGGTTGTGGCTCCGGCGCATCTCATCGTGCCACACCGCCAGCTTCAGCCCGAAAGTGATGGGCTCGGCGTGAACGCCGTGGGACCGACCGGCCATGACCGTGTCCTTGTGTTCGAAGGCCTTGTCCCGGATGACGGCCATGAGATCCCGGCAGCCGTCCAGAATGTCTTCCCCGGCCTGTTTCATCAGAAAGGCCAGGCTGGTGTCCAGGATATCCGAGGAGGTGAGTCCCATGTGGATATAGCGGGACTCGGGGCCCACGCGCTCCGCCACCGCGGTGAGAAAGGCGATGACGTCATGTTTGGTCTCGGCCTCAATCGCCTCGATTCTTTCCACGGAAAAATCCGCCTTTTTCCGGATGACGTCCAGGGCCTTGGCGGGGATATGGCCCAGTTCGGCCATGGCCTCGCACGCCAGTATCTCCACTTTCAGCCATGTCCGGTATTTGTTTTCATCCGTCCAGAGGGACTTCATTTTTTCTCTTGAGTACCGGTCTATCATTTTTTCAGCATCCTGTTTGTGTTGGCTTCATCTTTGAGGCGTTTCTTCACCCAGAGGCTCTCCCCGTCAAAGTGGACCTCAGAGCCGTCGTTAATTTGATCCAGAACCGGGAAAAGGGCCGATATCCGGTAGATGACGATCTTGGTTTTCGGCTCAATCAGGTGGATATCCTGGGAAAATTCTTTTTGCTTCAGATTGTATATCAGGGTCATGTTTTCGGCGAATTTTAAAATTTTTCCCACCGCCGAGCTTCGGCCCCGTCTGTCCGGCTCATCCGACAGGGGGGAAAGCGCGATCCCTTTTCCCGAGAAATAATCTTTTAAAAAACGAAAATGGACGTTCCACAGATTGTCTCCGGGCGACACGATGTATATGCCGAAAATATCCGGCTCTTCAAAGGCCCGTTTGCCGGTCCGGACATCCGTCTCCACAATACCGCCGTCTTTGAGGCGGACTTTTTCCGACAGCTCGTCCATATCCACCTGGAACTCGCCGATTTTGATTTTTTCCCCGGGGCCGGCGATGATGTCCAGGCTTTTTTTTAAACCCAGCCGGGCCTTTCGGTCCTCCATGCGCTTTTGAAGGTCCGGGTCCCGTCCCAGCCGGTCGTAGTCGATGACCTCACCCCATTTCAGGAGGCGGTCCGGGGCGATTTGGGCGGCGTTTTTTTCAGGGCCGGGGACGGTCCTGTCCCAGGGCGGGCCGAACTTGTAAACATACACGGCGGCCGCCATTCCCGCCGCCAGCGCGAAAATGGCCCCGATGACCGAAAACGCCCTTTTCCCCGCGACCCCGCTCGCCGTCATGCTCGGTCCTCCCCCGGGCCGTTTTTTTATGATCCGTTTGACACGATCCTGTTTTCTTCAGGAAGCAAAGACGCGTCGGGCTGGATGGTGATGGATATCCCGTGTTTCGCCTCTAAGTCGTGAATGTCTTTTCTTTTTTTGTTCAGCAGGTAGTCCGCCAGTTTTTCCGGAACCCGCACTTTTAAATCCACGGCGCTGTCCTTCAGGGTTTTGAGCTGGAGCTTGCGCATCAGGCTCAATCCCAGGGTCTGAACCGACGGCGCCATGCCTTTTCCCCGGCAGTAGGGGCATGGCTCGAAGCTGCCGAAGTCGATGGAGGGCCGGATCCGCTGGCGCGACATTTCCATGACCCCGAACCGGGAGATTTTTCCCACCTTGGTCTTGGCCTTGTCTTTTTTCAGAAAGGATTTAAGGGTCTGCTCGACTTTGGCGTTGTGCTTCCGGTCTTTCATGTCGATGAAGTCCACAGCGATGATGCCGCCGAGGTCCCGAAGGCAAAGCTGCCGGGCGATCTCTTCGGCCGCCTCGAGATTGGTGTTCAAAGCGGTCTGCTCCACGGTTTTTTCCCCGGTGGCTTTCCCGGAGTTGACATCCACAGACACCAGCGCCTCGGTCTGCTCAATGACAATGGAGCCCCCGGATTTCAGATTGACCCGGCTTTCATAAATGGAGTTGATCTGGTCTTCCAGCTGAAACTTGGTGAATATGGGTTTGTCTCCTTTGTGCAGCTTCACGATTTTCGTGTGCTTGGGGGAGATGACGCTCAAAAATTTTTTCGCCTCGCGGTGGGCGGGCACGTCGTCCACCAGTATCTCCGAGACGTCCGGGGTGAAATAATCGCGCATGGAGCGCAAAAGGAGATTGCGCTCCTTGTAAAGCAGCGCCGGGGCGGTTTCCTGCATCACGCTTTTTTTGATGTTTTTCCACACCCGCATCAGGTACCGGATATCCTTTTCGATGGCGGTCTTGGTGGCTCCGGAGCCGGCGGTGCGGATGATCACCCCGAAGTCCTCGGGAATTTTGAGTTTTCCCATGATGTCCTTGAGCCGGTACCGCTCCTCTTCGCCCTCGATTTTCCGGGATATGCCCCGGCTCCTGCCGCCGGGCATGAGCACAATGTGCCTTCCGGCCAGGGAAATAAAGGTGGTGAGCATGGCCCCTTTGCTCTGGATGGGGTCTTTCATCACCTGGACCAGGATTTCCTGGCCTGTTTTCACCAGTTGTTTGATGGACTGGCCGGGGTCGAAGCTCCCCTGGAAATAATCGGGGTGGATTTCGTGTTTTTGCAAAAAACCGTTTTTTTCCACTCCGTAATTGACAAAGACGGCCTGGAGACCCTGCTCCACACGGGCGACGACGGCTTTGTAGATGTTTCCCTTCAGGCTCTCCCGGGAGGCGGTCTCGATGTGAAACTCCTCCAGCCGGCTGTTTTTGACCTTGGCGATCCGGCATACCTCAGGCGCCACGGCGTTGATCAGTATTTTAGAAGTCATGATTCTTCTTTATTCTGCTTTTCTGAATATATTGTAAACCCCCGGGCCGGAATTGAATTCCTTGCAAAAAACATTGGGCGGGATTGTCCCGGGGCGTTGTTCCGTCCTGTTTGACAAAAAGCCAAATAGTTTAAATAGGGTATTATGCGCCACAAGTCAAATGAATTCTTGCTATTTTGAGAAGATTGTGGCATAAATTGACCGCTTGAAAAACCCGGGCCGCCCGCCCGAAGGAAGGAGAAAACCGCCGTGGGAAACGATATGGACAAACAGTACGATCCTGAAAAAGTGGAAATGAAATGGCAGAGGCTCTGGAACGATTCGGACAGTTTCAGGGCCGGGGAAGACCCCGGGAAAGAAAAATATTACCTCCTTGAAATGTTTCCATACCCTTCCGGGCGGATTCACATGGGGCATGTCCGGAATTATTCCATCGGGGATGTCATCGCCCGGCACAAGAGAATGCGGGGCTTCAACGTCCTGCATCCCATGGGATGGGACGCCTTCGGCATGCCCTCTGAAAACGCGGCCATCGCCAACCATACCCATCCGGCGAAATGGACCTATGACAACATCGCCTATATGAGGGGCCAGCTCAAACGTCTGGGCTTCAGCTACGACTGGAAAAGGGAAATCGCCACCTGTCACCCCGAATACTACCGGTGGGAGCAGGCGCTGTTTGTCAAAATGTTTGAAAACGGCATGGTGTACCGGAAAGAGTCCTTTGTCAACTGGTGCGACCAGTGCCTCACCGTTCTGGCCAACGAGCAGGTGGAGGCCGGCATGTGCTGGCGCTGCGAAAGTCCGGTCCGCCAGAAAAAGCTCAACCAGTGGTTTTTTAAAATCACCGATTACGCCGAAGACCTCCTGAAATATTGCGACAAACTTCCCGGGTGGCCGGAAAAGGTCACCGCCATGCAGCGCAACTGGATCGGCAAAAGTGTCGGCGCGAAGATCCATTTTCCCGTCAAGGGCCTGGACAAAGAGATCCGGGTTTTCACCACCCGGCAGGACACGGTCTTCGGGGCCACCTTCATGTGCCTGGCCCCGGAGCATCCCCTGACGCCTGAGCTGGCCGCGCGTTTTGGCCGGGAAAAGGAGGTGTCGGAGTTTGTGGAGCGCGTCTCCATGCGGGACCGGTCCGAAAGGGGAGCCGAGAGCCGGGAAAAAGAGGGCGTGTTCACCGGCGCGTTCTGCGTCAATCCCATGACCGGGAAAGAGATGCCTGTTTACACCGCCAATTTCGCCCTCATGGAATACGGGACCGGCGCCGTGATGTCCGTTCCGGCCCATGACCAGCGGGATTTTGAGTTCGCCCGGAAGTACGGCCTGGAGATCATCCCGGTGGTGAGCCCCCCGGACGTCGATCCGGACCCGGCCCACATGACCGAGGCCTATTCCGGAGAAGGAAAGATGATCAATTCCGGGGACTTTAACGGCATGGACAGCCGGGGCGCCCGGGACAAAATCGCGGCCTTTTTTCAGGAAAAAGGCGTGGGAGAAAAGACCGTCAACTTTCGGCTCAGGGACTGGGGCATTTCCCGTCAGCGCTACTGGGGCGCCCCCATTCCCATGATCCACTGCGAGTCCTGCGGCCCGGTTCCGGTCCCGCTGGAGGAGCTGCCGGTCCGGCTCCCCGAGGACGCCCAGCTGCTTGAAAACGGGGGCTCCCCCCTTCCCGACCATGAATTTTTTAAAAAAACCCGGTGCCCGTCGTGCGGCCGAAAGGACGCCTCCAGGGAGACGGACACCATGGACACCTTTGTGGAGTCCTCCTGGTACTTCCAGCGCTACTGCAGCCCGGACTTCGACCAGGGAATGTTCGACCGAAAAGCCGTGGACTACTGGATGCCCGTGGACCAGTATATCGGGGGCGTGGAGCACGCCATTTTGCATCTTCTCTATTCCCGGTACTTCACCCGGGTCCTCAATGACCTGGGCATGACAAACGACCGGGAGCCCTTTTCCCGGCTGCTGACCCAGGGCATGGTGTGCAAGGAGACCGTGTCATGCCCGACCCACGGGTTTTTGTTCCCCGAAGAGTCCGACACACGCGAAGGGCGAAAGGTCTGTGTCAAATGCGGGGAAAAAGTCAACGTCGGCCGGGTGGAAAAGATGTCCAAGTCCAAGAAAAACATCGTGGACCCCCAGATACTGGTGGACCGCTACGGGGCCGACACCACGAGGCTGTTTTGCCTGTTCGCCGCGCCCCCGGAAAAGGACCTGGAATGGAGCGACCAGGGGGTGGAGGGGGCGTTTCGATTTTTAAACCGGGTCTGGCGGCTGTCCCGGGCCTGGATGGATCTCATCCGGGAGGCGGACGCCTTTGACCAGGGCCCTGATTTCCTGGAGGGGGATTTGCGCGGGCTTTTCAAAAAAACCCACCAGACCATCAAAAAAACCACTGGGGACATCGAAAACCGGTTTCATTTCAACACGGCCATCAGCGCCGTCATGGAGCTGGTCAACGACATGCATAAAATAGAGCCGGACCCCGAAAGCGCGCCGGTGATGAAGTTCGCCATGGAGTCGGTTATTTTGCTTTTGTCTCCCATGGTTCCCCACTTTTGCGAAGAGATATGGGAGGCCATGGGAAAAGAGCCGGGCGTTGGAAACGTCCCCTGGCCCGAATACCGCCAGGACGCGCTGGCCAAAGACGAGCTGACCATCGCCATCCAGGTGAACGGAAAGCTCCGGGGGACCTTTTCCGTGGACGCGGGCGCCGATGCCGAGCGGATCAAATCCCTGGCGCTGGCCGACCCAAAGGCGGTGAAATTCACCGAGGGCAAAGAGATCAGGAAGGTGATTCTGGTGAAAAACAAGCTGGTCAACATCGTGGTGTAGACGGGGCCGGAATGAGACATATCGACCGCCTTCTGGCGCTTATTGAAACCTTAAGGGGCGAAAACGGCTGTCCATGGGACCGGAAACAGACCCCGGCCTCCATCGCGGCCCATCTGTCCGAAGAGGTTTACGAACTCATGGACGCCATCGACTCCGGCGATCCCGCCGATATATGCGACGAGCTGGGGGATGTGCTGTTTCTGACCCTTTTCATCGCCTCCATTCACCGCCAGGCCGGGCTTTTTGACATCGAGGCGGCCGCCGGGAGGAGCATGGAGAAAATGACCCGGCGTCACCCCCATGTCTTTGGAGACTCCAGGGCCGACACGCCCGATGCGATTCTGAAACAGTGGTCGGAGATTAAAAAAAAGGAAAAGGCGGGGTCTGGAAAAAAACACATCGCCGACTCCGTGGCCTCCTCCCTGCCTCCCATGGCCCGGGCCCGCAGGATTTCCGAGCGGGCCGCGGCGGCCGGCTTCGACTGGGACGACATCTCAGGCCCCATGGAAAAGGTCGATGAGGAATGGCGGGAATTTCGCGACGAGCTGCCCGAGTCAGACCCGGGAGGCGGAAAGCGCAAAGAGCCCGGGGACAAAGACCGGGCCCGCGCGGCCATGGAGTTTGGGGACGTCCTGTTTTCCATGGTCAATGTGGCCCGGTTCGCCCGCATCGATCCGGAGTCGGCCCTTTCGGCCTCCGTCAAAAAATTCGCCGACCGGCTGACCTTCATGGAAAAAACCCTTGAGAAAACAGGGGAGCGCCTGGAGACCGTCCCGGACCAACGACGGCATGACCTTTGGGAACAGGCCAAAAAACGGGATTTTTCGCCCCGGGAATATTGACGATTTCGGGGAATCATCCCGACCGGGAGACCAGGCATGCCCTGTCTCTTTTTTTTACAATTCCTCCGGAACAAACGCCGTCACATCGTCCACGCGGCGGGAATGGGTGAAAAGCATGGCCAGCCGGTCCACGCCCAGGGCGTTTCCCGAGGCGTCGGGCATCCGGGCCAGGTCTGTGAGAAATTTTTCCGGCATGGGCCACACGGTTTTGCCCTGTTTTTCCCGATTTTGAATCTCTTTTTCAAAACGCGCCCGCTGCTCGTCGGGATCGGTCAGCTCGGTGAAGGCGTTGCAAAGCTCGATTCCGTCGATATAAAGCTCGAAGCGCTCGGCCACGCGGGGGTTGTCCGGGCGCAGCCGGGCCAGCGCCCCTAAGGCGGCGGGATAATCAAACAGGAAAACCGGCTTTTTTTTTCCCAGCCCGGGCTCGATGTCCGAGGCCATGACCTCGTCAAAGACACCGCGCTCAAGCGCCTCCTCCACGCCGACGCCGGCGAGGCGCTCAAAGGCCCGGGTCACGGAAAGACGGTCCCAGGGGGGCGAGAGGTCGATGTCCCGACCGTTTCCCGAAAGACGGTCCCCGACGCCCGCGCCCCGGGCCGCGGCCAGGACCAGGTTTTCACATCTTTCCATCATGTCGCGGTAGCCGGCGCCTTTTTCGTACCATTCCAGCAGGGTGAACTCCGGAACGTGGTTGTCTCCCCTCTCCTTTTCCCGGAAACACCTGCCGATCTGAAAAATTCGGGGATACCCGGCCGCTAAAAGGCGCTTCATGCAAAGCTCGGGCGATGTCCGCAAAAACCAGTCCCCGGACGCCGGGGGGTTGATGTGGGCCTCGGGCGCGGGAGCGGGAATCCGGCAGGGGGTCTCCACCTCGATGTAGCCGTTTCGGGCGAAGAAATTTCGCATGGCCTGGATCATCTCAAAGCGGATTTTCAGGTTTTCTTTGATTCGGGTTTGTCTGAATGATGTCATTTTTGATAAATTCCTGAAAACCGTTTAGGCGGCGTCGTCAAAATTCGATAGACAAGGCGCGGCGTTTTTTTGAGAGAGAGGCCATACTTTACAGTATGCCGAACGAACAAAAAAACGGCGGAACGCAGTGGATCGAATTTTGACGACGCCGTCGGAATCAAACGAAAAAGACATCCCTGATCCCCCTGACAAGCATCTCCACGGCCACGCCGGTGAGGATCATGCCCATGAGACGGGCCGCGGCCTTTAAAAGCCGCTGTCCCAGGATCAGGGTCAGGCGTCCGGAAAAAATCAGGATGACGCCCGAGGCGAGCCAGGCGCAGAAAAGCGCCAGCAGCCATTCCGGCCACCGGGAGGGCTCCCGGGCCATGAGCAGGATCACGGTGGCGATGGCCGAGGGCCCCGCGATGAGGGGCACGGCCAGGGGCACCAGGAGAGGGGTCTCGTCCTCCATGTTTTGAAACACCTGCTCCGAGCCGGAAAACACCATGCGGATGGCGATCATAAACAAAATGATTCCCCCGGCGATTCCCAAAGACGACTGGGAGATTCCCAAAAAAGACAGAATATGGCGGCCGGCGAAAAGAAAGACGATGAGAATCAAAAGCGCCAGAAGCATTTCGCGCAAAATCACCCGGAAATGGTCCCGGGGATTCACATGGTCCAGGGCGCACATGAACATGGGGATGTTGCCCAAAGGGTCGAAAACCATAAAAAGCAGGGCCGCCGCTGAAAAAATCGACATGGTCGCCTCCGTCAGGCCAGGGCCGCGGCCGCCAGGAAAAGCCCGGTTTCAGACGCCTCGATCATGGCGCCCATCATGTCTCCGGTGGCGCGGCCCATGCGTTTTTGATAGTAGATGATGATGGCGGCGGTCAAAAGAACAAAGGCCGAAAGCAGGATCGCGGCCGCCGCCGGTCCGGCGAAAAACGCCAGGGCCGCCGGGACGGCCAGCCCTCCGAAGGAGGAGAGTCTGAGCTTCGGGTTGAAAAAATCATGGCCGAGGCCGCCGGTCCGGCCGTAATCCAGCGCCCTGAAAGCGAACAGGACCGATCCCCGGGACAGGGCCGGGATGATCAAAATAAAAAGGCCCCGGCACGAATCCATGCCCGCGATGGCCGCCCACTTGACCGACAGGGTCAGGACAATGGCCGTCACGCCCATGGCCCCCATGCGGCTGTCCTTCATGATCTCAAGGGACCGCTCTTTGCTCCGGCGGCTGAAAAGGCCGTCCGCCGTGTCCCCCATCCCGTCGATGTGAAGCGCGCCGGTCAAGGCGGCGAGAAGGGCCGCGTCCAGGATGGAGACCACGAAACGCCCCCACAGAAACGACGCCCCCGCGTCAAAGACGGCCGTGATTCCGCCGATGACCAGACCGGCCAGGGGAAAAAAAGGGATCATGGCCCCGACTTCGAAATCTTCCGGGTTTCCGGCCGGCAGGGGCAGGACGGTCAGAAACCGCATGGCGGAAAAAAAACCCTTCATTTAATTTTCACCGGGACGCCGGACACCATCCAGATGACGTCATGGGCCAGGGCCGCCGCAGCCTGGTTGAGGGTTCCGGCCATGTCCCGGAACCGCCGGGCCAGGGGGTTGGCGGGCACGATGCCCGAGCCCACTTCGTTGGTGACAAGAATGATTCGTCCTTTGGGGGCCTTGAGCCGGTCCAGGAAATCCCGGACCCGCCGGCCCATGACCGCCTCCCCGGCCTCCTCCATGAGCAGGTTGTTGACCCAAAGCGTCAGGCAGTCCACCAGGGTCACGGCGCCGGGGCGGTCGCGCCCGTCTATGGCCTCAAAAAGCGCCACGTCGATCTCCAGGGTTTTCCATAAAGGGCCCCGCTCTTTCTGATGGGCCGCCACGCGCTGTCGCATCTCGTCATCCGCGGCCCGGCATGTGGCGATGAATATTTTTTCCAGGTCCGCGCCGTCCTCTTTTTCAAGGCCGTCCGCGATCTGAAGCGCGCGGGCGCTTTTGCCGCTCTTGCAGCCGCCGGTGATAAGGGTGAGATGGGGGGGCATGGGGCTCTCCTTAAATGACGGGCGGCGGATACTTTTCCAGTTTTTTCCTTTCCGCCTCCCCGATTTCAACGGAAAGGTTTTTTTCATAATCGTACCAGACCTGGGTGGACCGGCCGGTGGCGAACACAATGGAGGGGTCCGAGGCGTCCGCGAGGCGGTAAAGCAGGTCAAAACTCTTGGTCCCGATTTTGTCCACCCCTATCTCAAGCTGAAGCCGGGATTCCAGGGTCACGGGCCGGATGTAGCGGCAGTCGATGCTTCCCAGGATGAAGGAAAAATCCTGGAAATCCTCCAGGTCGTGGAAAAGAAACTTCCGGCCCTCTTCAAAATAGGTGAAAAAAACCGCGTTGTTGACGTGGTTCATGGCGTCCAGGTCGCTGAAGCGGACCGGGATGGGAACGGTGACTGGCTTTGGGGTTTGCATAAAAAAATCCTTTCCGGTCTTTATTCTGATGGCATAAACTTAGGGTTCCAAGCGCCTGATGTCAAGGATTCACGCCAAAATAATGCGGGTTTTTTAAAAAAATGTGTTGAAACGGCTCGCGGACCTGTGCGAGTATAATTTTTTTGATTTTTCGGGGCGCGAACGCGCGCCGGCGACCGGAAAAAGGAGACGCCCATGAAGACGAGAAAGGCCCATTTCCGGGGGACCTGGTACCCCGGGGACGCGCGGGAATGCGAAAGGGAGATCGACGCGTTTCTTTCGGCCGGCCGGGCGGACGATTTTCCCGGCGAGACGCATGTGGGGGCCGTGGCGCCCCACGCGGGATGGGTGTTTTCCGGGGGGCCGGCCTGCCGGGCCGTGAAACGGCTTTCCGGGGACAAAACAGACCTCGTGATTTTGTTCGGGACCCATCTTCATCCCGGCTCCCGGCCCCGGATCATGACCCGGGGGGCGTGGGAAACCCCTTTCGGGGACATCCGGGTCCATGAGGAATTCGCGTCGGGAATGATGGATTTGTTTGATTTTGACGTTGAAATGTGCGAAGGTGATTCCTTTGATCCCCCGCCGGACAACACCCTGGAAGTTTTGCTTCCCTTTGTGAAATATTTTTTCAAAGACGCCGCTGTGGCCGTCGCGGGGGCGCCCCCGGCGCCGGTTTCCATCGACATGGGAAAGGCGGCCGCCGAAATATGCCGGGACATGGGACTCGCCGCCAGGGTCCTGGGCTCCACGGACCTCACCCATTACGGGCGGTCCTACGGTTTTCTCCCCGCCGGGACCGGGAAAAAGGCCGTTCAGTGGGCCCGGGACGAAAACGACCGGCGCGTCATCGACGCCATTCTGGACATGAAGCCCCGGGAAGTCATTGACGAGGCCCTGAAACGCCAAAACGCCTGCTGCGCCGGCGCGGCGGCTGCGGCCATGGCCGCGTCGAAGGGCCTGGGGGCCTTTCGGGCCCGGCTTCTGGAATACGCCAGCAGCCATGACGCTCAGCCCGGGGACAGTTTCGTGGGATACGCCGGGATTGTGTTCGCGGCGCAAGATAAGACAGATGCGTAAAACAATGAATCAGACGGCGTCGTAAAAAATCAATTTTCCTTACGATATCGTCAATAAAATGGAATGTTTTGACCTATGACCGATTCTTCATCCCCTTCGAAAAAACGTGATTTCATCCGGGACATTGTGGAGGCCGACATGGCCCGGGGCGTCTTTCCGGCCACCCGGTTTCCGCCGGAGCCCAACGGCTGTCTGCACATCGGGCACGCCAAGTCCATCTGTTTGAACTTTGGGATCGCCATGGAAAACCCCGGGGGACGCTGCAACCTGCGGTTCGACGACACCAATCCCGCCGCCGAGGACACGGAGTTTGTGGAGTCCATCAAAGAAGACGTCCGCTGGCTGGGCTATGACTGGGAAGACCGCCTTTTTTTCGCCTCGGATTATTTTGAGCGCCTGTTTGAGTTCGCCCGGGACCTGATCCGAAAGGAAAAGGCCTATGTGTGCGATCTGAGCGACGAAGACACCCGGGCATACCGGGGGACTTTGACCGAGCCGGGCCGAAACAGCCCCTTCCGGGACCGGACGGTGGAAGAGAATCTGGATCTGTTCGAAAAGATGCGCCAGGGCCGCTTTGAGGACGGCGCCCGGTCCCTTCGGGCCAAAATCGACATGGCGTCGCCGAACCTGAACATGCGCGACCCCGTGATCTACCGCATTCGGAAAATGGCCCATCACCGGACCGGGGACCGGTGGCCCATTTACCCCATGTACGATTTCGCCCACTGCCTGTCGGATTATATCGAGGAGATCACCCACTCCCTGTGCACCCTGGAGTTTGAGGACCACCGGCCCCTGTACGACTGGTTTCTTCAGGAGCTGGACCTGTCCCCCCGCCCCCGGCAGATCGAGTTCGCCCGGCTCAACATCAGCCGGACGGTTTTAAGCAAACGCAGGCTTTCTCTTCTGGTGGAAAAGGGAATCGTGGACGGATGGGACGATCCCCGGATGCCCACCCTGGCCGGCATGAGGCGCCGGGGGTATCCCCCGGAGGCCATCCGGGATTTCTGCGGGCGAATCGGCGTGGCCAAGCGGGACAGTGTGGTGGACGCGGAGCTTTTGGAGCATTGCGTCCGGCAAGATTTAAACGACCGGGCGAAGCGGGTCATGGGGGTTTTGAACCCGGTTCGGGTGACCCTTGTGAACTATCCCCATGACCAAATCGAGTATCTGGACTGCCCGTCTCATCCCGAGGACGAAAGCATGGGCTCCCGGAAGGTCCCCTTTTCCCGAAATTTTTATATCGAGCGGGACGATTTCATGGAAGAGGCGCCGAAGAAATTTTTTCGTCTGTCGCCCGGCCGCGAGGTCCGGCTTCGATACGCGTATTACATCACGTGCGAGGACGTGGTCAAAGACCCGTCCACGGGAGAGATCAAAGAGATTCGGTGCGTGTATGACCCCGAGACCCGGGGAGGATGGTCAAAGGACGGCCGGAAGGTGAGGGGGACCCTTCACTGGGTGTGCGCGGACCGGTTTTGTCCGGCCCCGGTCAGGCTTTATGACCGGCTGTTTGACGTCCGCGATCCCGGCGCCGAAAAGGACCTGGAGGCCCGCGTGAGCCCCGAATCCCTCAAGATCCTGGAATCGTGTCCGGTGGAGGAGAGCCTGGGCCGGGCGCGGCCCGGGGATTTTTTGCAGTTTGAGCGCGTGGGGTACTTTGTCGCGGATCCCGAAGACTCAAAAGAGGGACGCCCGGTTTTCAACCGGACCGTCACCCTCAGAGATTCGTGGGCGAAAATGGTAAAAAACAAAAAAAAATAAACACACATGACAAACGCGCGTCGAAAAAGCGCGTTTTTAAACACTTAAAAACATTCTGGAGGAATACACATGACACAAAACCGCATCCACAATTTCAACGCCGGGCCCGCGGCCCTTCCTTTGCCTGTCCTGGAGGAGATCCAGGCGTCTTTGACGGACTTCAAAGGCTCCGGGATGTCCATTATGGAGGTCAGCCACCGGTCCAAATGGTTTGACGATGTGATCAACGACGCGGTGGACCGGGTCAAGCGCCTGCTCAATCTGGACGACCGCTTCACCGTGCTCTTCATGCCGGGCGGCGCCAGCATGCAGTTTGCCCTGATTCCCATGAACTTCCTGGCCGGGGACGACCCTGCCGATTATGTGGACACCGGCACATGGTCCACAAAGGCCATCAAAGAGGCCCGAATCCAGAAAAAAAACATTCAGGTGCTCGCCTCTTCCGAGGATAAGAATTATTCGTACATTCCCAAAGACATCTCCTTCACCAAAGGGGCGGTTTACGCTCACATCACGTCCAACAACACCATCAAGGGCACCCAGTGGGCCTCGTTTCCCGACACCGGCGGCGTTCCCCTGATCGCGGACATGTCCTCGGATATTTTCAGCCGGGCCATCGATCCGGAGAAGTTCGGCCTGATTTACGCCGGGGCGCAGAAAAACATGGGGCCGGCCGGGGTCTGCCTGGCGGCGATCCGAAAAGACATGCTGGACCGGGTTCCCGAGGATCTGCCCTCCATGCTCAAGTACGCCACCTTCGCGGAAAAAAATTCCATGTACAACACGCCCCCCTGCTTCGCCATTTACACGGTTCAGCTGGTTTTGAAATGGCTGGAGGAAACCATGGGCGGGATCGTGAAGATGGAGGAGGCCAACCGGAAAAAGGCCGCGATTTTGTACGACGCCATCGATTCCAGCGATTTCTACCAGGCCACGGCGGAAAAGGACAGCCGGTCTTTGATGAACGTGACCTTCCGCCTGGGGAACGAGGATCTGGAAAAGCGTTTTGTGAGCCAGGCGCTTGAGAACGGCCTGGGAGGTCTCAAGGGCCACCGGAGCGTCGGGGGATGCCGCGCGTCCATCTATAACGCCGCCACCCTTGAGGGCATTCAGGCCCTGGTCGATTTTATGAAGGGCTTTGAAAAGGAAAACGGCTGATTCGGCGCCGCGGGGTTTTTGAGCCGAATCTTCCTTTCTGTGTGAAGGTTATTTATTGAGAAAATGTCCGTTTTTTCTTGACATCACCATCAATGACCCATAATTACATCATGAGACGGGTGGATGGCCCCCGGCCACCAGCCGCTTTTTTGAAGGGTTTTAATCCATAACAAAAGGAGGCATCCTCATGGACAAAATTTTGCGCATCAATGTGGGAGCGGAAGGCGGTCCGTCGTTTGACGTCGGCCCCCTGGGAGACTATGAAGGTTTGGGCGGACGCGCCATGACATCCGCCATTGTGGCCAAAGAAGTTCCGCCGCTTTGCCATCCCCTTGGCGAAAACAACAAGCTGGCGATCGCCCCGGGCATGATGAGCGGAAGCGCGGCGGCCATATCCGGCCGGATTTCGGTGGGCTGCAAAAGCCCCCTTACCGGCGGAATCAAAGAGTCCAACGCCGGGGGCCAGGCCGGGCAGACCCTGGGGCGCCTGGGGTACGCGGCCATCATTCTGGAGGGCAAACCCGTTGACGACACCCTTTATAAGGTCGTGATCAACAAAGACGGCGTGGAGATCAAAGCCGACAATTCCCTCAAGATGCTGGGCAACTATGATCTGATCGATAAAATCAAAGCGGATTTCGGGGACAAGGTCGCCTGCATTTCCATCGGCCCGGCCGGGGAGATGAAGCTGTCGGCGGCGTCGGTGGCCTGCACGGACATGGAGCAGCGGCCCACAAGGCACGCCGGCCGCGGCGGCGTGGGCGCGGTCATGGGATCGAAGAACATCAAAGTCATCGTCATCGACGACACGGACGCGCCCATGAGAAGCCCCAAAAACCCCGATGCCTTCAAGGCGGCCAACAAGGAGTTTGTCCAGGGACTGAGAAAACACGCGGTGACGGGCGAAGGGCTTCCGGCCTACGGCACCAACGTGCTCACCAACGTCATCAACGAGGCCGGCGGCTTTCCGACAAACAATTTTTCGGACGGCCGGTTTGACGGGGCCTCCAAGATCAGCGGCGAATCCCAGGCCGAGCTGGAAGAGTCCCGGGGCGGGCTGCCCACCCACGGATGCCACAAGGGCTGCGTGATCCGCTGCTCGGGCGTGTATATGGACAAAAACGGAAAATACCTCACCAAACAGCCGGAATATGAGACGGTGTGGGCCCACGGCGCCAACTGCGGCATCGACGACCTGGACACCATCGCCATGCTGGACCGGCTGGACGACGATTACGGGCTGGACACCATTGAAATGGGCGCCACCATCGGTGTGGCCATGGAGGCGGGCCTGGCCGAATTCGGAGACGGAGAGGCGGCCATCAACCTGATCAAAGAAGTCGGAAAAGGCACCCACCTGGGACGCATACTGGGCAGCGGCGCGGGCGCCACCGGCAAGATTTTCGGCGTGGAGCGCGTTCCCGTGGTCAAGAATCAGGCGCTTCCGGCCTACGATCCCCGCGCGGTTCAGGGCATCGGCGTCACCTACGCCACGACCCCCATGGGCGGGGACCACACGGCCGGCTACGCCGTGACCGCCAATGTCCTGGGCGTGGGCGGAACCGTGGATCCCTTAAAGCCGGAGGGCCAGGTGGAGTTGTCGCGGAATCTTCAGATCGCCACCGCCGCTCTGGATTCCACCGGTTTTTGCCTGTTCATCGCCTTTGCCATCCTGGACCAGCCGGAAACCTTCCAGGCCATGGTGGATGTGATCAACGGCTTTCACGGCCTCAGCCTGACCGGCGACGATGTGGTCGAGCTTGGAAAATCCATCCTGAGAAATGAGCGGGACTTCAACAAAAGGGCCGGATTCACGGCCCAGGACGACCGGCTGCCCGAATTTTTCTTAAAAGAGCCCCTGCCTCCGCACAACCTGACCTTCCAGGTGTCCGACGAGGAGCTGGACCAGGTTCACAACTTTTAAATTCGGCGGCAGTTGAAAAAAACCGCTTGAAAACGCATGTGAAAAAAGGGGAAAACCCGTTTTAGATTTTCCCCTTTTTTTTATGTGAAAGAATGATCAACATGAATGAGGAAAGATATTGCCCCCGGGTTGAGATGGAGGGAGGGGCCGGCGCCATGCGTCCCTTTTTTTTCATTTTGAGAAAGGGGTTCGGGGTCCGGGCCCAAAACGGGACGTCGGTGACGGATTTTTTGCGCCGGGACATGGGAATCAGCGAAGAGATACTGGAGCAAAGAATCCAGACCCTTTTTTTAAACGGAAAAGCGCTGGACGACCCGGCCCTGTCCCTTCTCTATGACGGCGCCTCGCTGGCCCTTTCGTCGGCCATGCCCGGGGTGGCCGGGGCCACCTTGAGAAAAGGCGGGGCCTACGCGCCCATGCGGGCCGCCATCTCCCTTGACGGCCCGGGAGATGGGGACGGCGAAAGCGGCCATGCCCCAAAAGACGGGCGTGTCCGGGTCAAGCTTTTCAACATGATGGCGCGGGAGCTGGGGCCCTTTTTTTGGAAAAAGGGGATTTTCATCAGCGGCCCGGACCTGGCGGACGCCCTGGGAGGGGCGGAGGCGGACAGGATGGAATTTTTTCTGGACGGCGAAGAAATCACGGTCCGGGATCTCATTGAAAAAATCAAAAACGAGCCCCGGGCGCTTTTCCGGGCCCGGATTTCCGGATAGAATTTCCAAAACCGAATTTCTGATTTGACCCTTCATGCCGATTTTTAACGGTTTTTCCCAGCTATGGGTGATGGATAAATGCAACAAACACCTTTACAGTATTCTTTGCCGTTTGATCCTCCCTTTGAAGATCGCCTTCCTGCCAGACAATCAAACAAGGCCAGACAAAACGACAATTCCATCCGTTTTGAAGACCGAGTTTTTCACGATTGGTATCGATTTGTTTTGTCCTACCCGCCACATCTGGTTAGAAAATATTTGAATGATTTCGGCTTGGATCAGCGCTCTATTGTTTTAGACCCTTTCTGCGGAACGGGAACCACGCTGGTGGAAGCAAAACGGAACGGGGTTAAAGCCATAGGCCTGGAAGCCAATCCTTTTCCCTGTTTCGCATCCAGAGTCAAGACAGATTGGAACATCTCCGCTGATGAATTGCGACTGTTCGCAAAGCAGGTGTCGGAAGAGGTTTATGTGGAGTTGTCCCGTCAGGGGATAGACGATAAATTCCTGACTTGCGATTCAGATGTTCCATTAAGGACGCTTAACGAGCATGCCTTCCGGACACTGATAAAAAATTCGATCAGCCCCCTTCCCCTGCATAAAACCCTTGTGCTTCTTGATAAAATCAGCGTTTTTCAAAATACTCCCGCATATAACCACGGCATATTGGCGCTTGGCAATGCTTTGGTTCAATCAATCGGCAATCTTCGATTTGGCCCTGAAGTAGGGGTCGGCAAAATCAAAAGAGATGTTCCGGTTGTCGCTGTGTGGATGCAGGAGATAAGAAAGATGGCCAGGGACTTAAAGTCGGCGAATGATAAAAAATATCCTGAAATTAATGTATATCTGTCCGACGCAAGAAATCTTGGACAAGCGGTTCGGAAACATTCAATAGACGCCGTTATCACCTCTCCGCCATATCCAAATGAAAAAGATTATACGAGGGCGACGCGCCTCGAGTCTGTGGTTTTGGGGTTTTTTCAAGATATGCGACACCTGCGGGGTTTTAAAAAAACGTTTCTTAGATCGAACACAAGAGGAGTGTACAAATCAGACAGCGATGACAAATGGGTGGCGGACGTTGATGAGATACAACGCTTGGCGTCAGCCATTGAGGCCCGCCGGATTGAACTCGGAAAAACTTCGGGGTTTGAAAAGATGTATGCAAGAGTCACCAGACTTTACTTTGGCGGCATGGCCCGCCATCTTTCAACGCTGACCAGAATTCTTAGGCCTGGAGCTAAATTGGCTTATGTGGTCGGCGATCAGGCTTCCTACTTGCGGGTGATGATTAAAACCGGCCGAATTTTGGCGCTGATAGCCGAAAGACAAGGATATCAGGTTGAAAGGATTGATTTGTTTCGCACCAGGTTTGCCACAGCCACACAAAATAACTTGCGGGAAGAAGTCGTTGTGTTAAGATGGCCGGGATGAGATAAAGTCCAAAAATTGATTAAGATGGGATGTTCAACATCATGGGAAAATATGAACAAATTATAGAATGGGTTTTCAATCAAAACTATCATTCGGATATGTTGCGCGCGCCTTTCAGCCGGGAAGAATTGGTTAAAGCATCCGGGGCGTTAGGGCTTGAGAGGATAAAAAATTTAGGGGATATTCCATACTCATTTCGTTTTCGGAGAGAATTGCCGGAATATATCCGGAATACCGCTCCGGAGGGGACAGAATGGATTATCGTCGGGGCCGGGATCGGAGAGTATGAGTTTCGCCTTGCCTCTCCCGGAAAAATCAAACAAAATCCTCATGTCAAGCCTGTGAAAGTGCCGGATGCGACGCCGGAGATAGTCCGCCAATATGCCTCTGGAATAGATGAGCAAGCGCTTTTGACTCGGGCCAGATACAATAGACTTGTGGATATCTTCACCGGAATAACCTGCTACTCCATTCAAAATCATCTGCGCACCACTTTAAGCGATATCGGGCAAGTGGAAGTTGATGAGATTTATGTGGGCGTTAATAAAAGAGGGACTCATTTTATTTTTCCTTGCCAGGCAAAGTCGCCAGGCGACAGCTTCGGAATTGTCCAGGTAATGCAGGATATCGCATTGTGTCGGGAACGGTATCCAAACGCCATTTGCAAATCTATCGCTTTACAGTTTATAAATGATAACGGAGCCGCTATTCTGGAACTTGCGGTCACCGAAGAAGATGAACTTTTAAAGCTCAATATCGTTGAGGAAAAACATTATCAATTGGTTCCGAGATCGGAAATTTCAAGCGCGGAATTGGGAAGGTTGATTGACAATGAAATAGAGGGTTGAAAATGTCCGGCGCGATTATTTTTGTTTGATTTTTGATAAAATTTTCAATTCCGCGCAATTAAGACCATTTTTATTGAACGGCTAAAAAATACAGCATATAGGGAGAGTCATGGGAAAAAAAGCGAAACACGCCGTGTCCCCGGCGAGGGATGAAAACTACGCCGAATGGTACCAGCAGGCGGTCGTGGCCTCGGATCTGGCGGAGCGCTCGTCGGTTCGGGGATGCATGGTGATCAAACCCTGGGGATACGCGCTTTGGGAAAACATCGTCCGGGAGCTGGACGACATGTTTAAGGAAACCGGCGTGAAAAACGCCTATTTCCCCCTCTTCATCCCGTTGAATTTTCTACAGAAAGAGGCCGATCACGTGGAGGGCTTCGCCACGGAGTGCGCGGTGGTGACCCACCATCGGCTGGAAAAAGACGACGACGGAGACCTGGTCCCCGCCGGCCCTCTTCAGGAGCCGCTGGTGGTTCGGCCCACCTCCGAGACCATCATCGGGGACTCTTTTTCCCGGTGGATATCCAGCTATCGGGACCTGCCCCTTCTCGTCAACCAGTGGGCCAATGTGGTGAGATGGGAAATGCGGACCCGGATTTTTCTAAGAACCAGCGAGTTTTTATGGCAGGAGGGCCACACGGCCCACGCCGATGAAAAAGAGGCGGTGGAGCGGACCCGCCTGATGCTGGAGGTGTACCGAAGGCTCGCCGAGGACTTCCTGGCCATGCCCGTGGTCACCGGCTTCAAAACGTCCATGGAAAGGTTTCCCGGAGCCGTGGACACCCTTTGCATCGAGGCCATGATGCAGGACCGGAAGGCCCTCCAGGCCGGCACCTCGCATTTCCTGGGCCAGAATTTCGCCAAAGCCTCGGGCATCGCCTACCAGAGCGCTCAAGAGACCGAGGAGTTTGCCTGGACCACCTCCTGGGGCGTGTCCACCCGGCTCATCGGCGGGGTGATCATGACCCACGGCGACGACGACGGCATCATTCTTCCCCCGAGAGTGGCCTCCTCCCATGTGGTTTTGATGCCCATCATTCGAAAGCCGGAGGAAAAAGAGGCGGTCATGGCCTTCACAGAGGGGGTGGCCGCCGAATTAAGGGCGCTTCGCTATCATGGCCGGAAGGTTCGCGTGGAGATCGACGACCGGGACATCGGCGGCGCCAGGGGATGGGACTGGATCAAAAAAGGGGTTCCCGTCCGGGTGGAGATCGGCCCGAGAGACATGAAGGAAGACTCGGTTTTCATGGCCCGGCGGGACCGGGGCCATCGGGACCGTCAGTCCGTGCCCCGGAAGCGTTTTGTGGAGGAGCTGCCCCAAATTCTGGACGATATCCAGAAAACCCTTTTTGAAAGGGCCTCGTCGTTTATGGAGTCCCACACCCGGGCCATTTCCGAAAAAAAGAAGTTTGAGGCGTTTTTCACGCCCGAAAATTCCAAAAATCCGGAAATTCACGGCGGGTTCGCCCTGTCCCCCTGGTGCGGGTCTGATGAGTGCGAGGCGGCGGTCAAAGCCGGTCTGGGCGTCACCATCCGATGTGTGCCCTTTGACGGGGAGAAAACAGGCGGCCGGTGCGTGTTCTGCGGAAAAGAGGGGCTCAAACAGGCCCTTTTCGCCAAATCATACTGATGGCGGCAGGCTCCCGGCCAAATCCGTCAGCGCCGGCCGGGCCTCCCCCACCACATACAAAGACCCGGCCACACAGATGGCCTGGTCGGCCCCGGCCTCTTTCACGGTCCGGATCACGGCCTCTTTGACGTCCGGGATGACCGAGACGTTTGGGAGGTTTTTTTTCGCCTCTTTTAAAAGGATTTCGGGATCAATGGCGCGGCCGGTTTTGGCCTGGGTGATCACGGCCCGGGCGCATCGGGGCAGCAGGCTTTTGAGAATGGAGGCGTAGGGCTTGTCGTCCAGTACGCCGATGATCAGGACGGTCTTTTCCGGGTCCAGATTCCCGGCCATGAATTTTCCCAGCTTCCGGGCCGCCATGAGGTTGTGGGCGCCGTCCAGAATGACGAGGGGTTTTTTTAAAACCACTTCCAGCCTTCCCGGCCACCTGTTTTCGGCCACGCCCCGCCGGATGGCTTCCCCGGACAGGCCAAGGCCCCGCCGGTTGAGCATTTCGCACCCGGCCAGCGCCAGCGCCGCGTTTTCCACCTGGTGGCTTCCCGGAAGCGGGGTGGAAAGGCCCCTTAAGCGGCTGTCCATCCCGTAATAGGAAAACGTTCCGTCCGGCTGTTTCCTGACCCTGAAATCGGTCCCCATTTTAAAAAGGGGCGCCGATTTTTTTTCAGCCACGCTTTTTAAAACCGCCAGGGCGCTTTTCTGGCCGGCGCCGGTGAGAACCGGAACCGAGGGTTTGATGATTCCGCCTTTTTCCCCGGCGATTTCGGCGATGGAGTTTCCCAGGTATTCCCGATGCTCCAGAGAAATGTTGGAGATGATGGAAAGCTCGGGCTCGATGACGTTGGTGGCGTCCAGCCGTCCCCCCATCCCGGTTTCGATGACCGCCCAGTCCACGTCTTTTTCCCCGAAATAAAAAAGGGCCATGGCCGTGGCGAATTCGAAAAACGTGGGCTCCCGGTCCCCTCCCCGGGCCGCCTGTCTCACCGCCTCGTAGGCCCGGACCACATCCGGGTCCGATATTTGGCGGCCGTTGATGACCATCCGCTCGTTGAAACGGACCAGATGGGGCGAGGTGTAGAGCCCGGCCCGGAATCCGGCGGCGCGCAGGATGGAGGCCAGGCAGGAGGCGATGGAGCCCTTTCCGTTGGTGCCGGCCACATGGATGGCGGAAAAACGACCCTGGGGGTCGCCCAGATTTTTGAGTATGCTCCGGGTTTTGGAAAGGCCCAGCTTGATCCCGAAGCGCCGAAGCGCGTACATTTCCTTCAGACAGGCGTCATAGGAAGCGGTCATCTTTTTACAGTCTCATCAAAAAAACAAAGCCCGGTGAAACCCCTGGGGGGTCCGCCGGGCTTTTGGGTTTGCGGTTGGATCCAAATCTTTGGTCATAGAGGTCGCTCAAAGGGCGGCTCTACCGGCTTCTTGAAGCGGCGATGCGCTGTCTTCTTAAAGCTTCCCGCTGTTTTCTTCTCTTGTGCTCGCTGGGCTTTTCATAGCTTTTTTTCAACTTCAGCCGTTTAAAAAGGCCGTCGTTCTGAATCTTTTTTTTCAAGATTCTCATCGCTTTTTCAAGGTCATTGTCAAACACCTTGACCTCAATATTTTTCAAATGTCTCACCCCTTTGTTCCATCAAAGGAAAAAGCGAACGCTCTATTTCGATGGTTATTTTTCCGCTTGGAAATGGTTATTTTTCCGTTTGAAAATTGATCCGCAACAATAGCGCGGTTTTTTGGTTTTTGCAATAAAAAAATTGATTAGAGCTTGGAAACCAGCTCGGCGGTGACATCTTTCACGCTGGGTTTTCCGTCCAGGGTGATGTATTTCACAGAGTCGTCCGTTTTGGCCTTGTCGCGGAAGTAGTAGGCCGAGGCCAGGGTTCCGGTGTCCGTGTCGTAATAGATGCCGTGGCGTTTGCTGATGGCCGCCTCGTCCTGATCGTCGTCCCGGGTTTTCAAATCGCCGCCGCATACCCGGCATTTGTCCCCGTCCGGTTTGATGACGTCGATGAAGATGTTGTTGGGATGGTTGTTGTCATTGACGCACAGGCGCCGCCCCATGATCCGGTTTTTGGCGATTTCGCGGTCCAGAAGAATCTCCACCACGATGTCCAGGGCGATTCCGGCCTCGGACAGGGCCTCGTCGAGTTTCACGGCCTGGTTCCGGTTTCTCGGGAATCCGTCCAGCAGCCATCCGTCTTTGCAGTCGTCCTTTTTCAGGCGGTCCAGGATCATGGGGATGGTGATCTCGTCGGGAACCAGATCGCCTTTGTCGATGTAGGCCTTGGCCTTGGCCCCCAGCTCCGTGCCGCCGGAAATATTTTCCCGGAAAATGGCGCCCGACTCAATGTGGGGCGTTTTGTACTTGTCTTTTAAAATGGAGCCCTGGGTTCCCTTGCCGCTTCCGTTGGGTCCGAAAAACAAAATGTTCATGCGATCTCCTTTCCTGAATATTAATTTTTAAATATGCCCTGATGAATAAGGGGCTTGGGGAAAAAAGTCAAGGAAAACGTTTCTTTAATGGAAGGCGAACCCGGTCAGGCGGTTTTTTTCTTGACAGAAGGGCAAAAAAAAGACTAAATTCAACGGTTGAAGTAAAAATCGGGCCAAAGTCGGCGCCCCACGCGGCGCGGGGGCCCAACTTTCATGACAGACAAAGGACATTCAAATGGCTGTGGACATCACACTCTTGGAATCCCTGGAATTTTTCGCCGGTCTGGACCGCGAGGACCTGGACCGGTTCGCCGTGTCCATGAACCGCGTCAAGGTCGCCGAGGGGGAAAGCCTGACGCGGACGGGGGACGTGGCGGGCGCGTTTTTTATTGTTTTAAACGGCAATTTCATGATCCATTTTAAAAACGGCCGGGCCGTCACCATCCACGAAAAGGGAGAGGTCATCGGCTGGTCCGCCGCCGTGGCCCCTTTCCGCTACACGGGCGCCACCGTGGCCCTCACCGAGGGCGAGGTCCTGGCCCTGGACGACGCGGATTTTTTAGACATGATCCGCCAGGATTCGGGCCTGGGGGATGTGATGATGAAGAAACTGGAGCCCACCATTTCAACGCGCGCGTCTATTTTCAAAATGACGTGATATTTCAGCAGGAGGATTGACATTGCACGGTTTGCAGGCCATCAGCGCCCATAACGGATGGGCCATCGCGGCTTTGGGAGTTTCCATTGTGTTCACGGGTCTCACCCTTCTTTCCATCCTCATCTCCCAGCTTCACAAGCTTCTGGAGGCGTGGAAGAACAGGCGCGAGATTTTCGAACGTCTCAAAAACGCGGCCGGAAACGGAAAAACGTCCGCCCCGGTCTTCCGGCCCGATCTCAGACGGCCGGATATTCAAAAAGCCCTGGGGGATTACCGGCTTTTGACCGAAAGGATCGGGGAGCCTTTTTCTTTGCCCCGTCTTCTGGAGTTCGCCCTTAAAACGGGCCTGAGCCGGCCCCATTTTATGGTCAATGAATTTTTAAAGGCCGGGATCATGGTTCCGGACGGGCAGGGTCTTTTTCGATGGAAAGACTAAGGGCGGCGCGACAAAACGCCTCTTTTTAGATTTTGGGAGTTGACAATCGCATATGGAAAATCTTTTGATGGACTTTTGGGCCAACACCGGCTTCGGGCTGGTGGATTACCGCTACCTCATCATGATCGCGGTGGGATGCGTTTTTATTTACTTAGGGATCGCCAAACACTATGAGCCCCTTTTGCTCATTCCCATCGGCTTTGGAATCCTGATGGGCAACATTCCGGTGTTCAAGGGCCTGGGCCTGGCCATATACGAGGACAACAGCGTCCTTCATTATCTTTATTTCGGGGTCACGTCCGGGGTGTATCCCCCGCTGATTTTCCTGGGAATCGGCGCCATGACGGATTTTTCCACCCTTCTGGCCCGCCCCTCCCTGATGCTTCTGGGGGCCGCGGCCCAGATGGGAATTTTTCTCACCTTCTTAGGCGCCCTGGCTTTGGGTTTCGCCCCGAACGAGGCGTCGGCCATCGGGATCATCGGCGGGGCAGACGGCCCCACGGCCATTTTTCTCACGGCCAAGCTCGCCCCCAAGCTCATCGGCCCCATCGCCGTGGCCGCTTATTCGTACATGGCCCTGGTGCCGGTCATCCAGCCCCCCATCATGCGGCTTCTGACCTCCAGGAAGGAGCGGCTGATTCGCATGGAGGAGAGCCGGACCGTCTCCAAACAGGAGAAAATCCTGTTTCCCATCATCAGCTTTCTGTTGTGCTGCTTTCTGGCGCCCGCCGCGCTGCCGCTCCTGGGAATGCTTTTTTTCGGAAACCTGCTCAAAGAGTGCGTGGTGGCCGAACGGCTGGCACAGACCGCCCGGACCGCGCTCATCGACGGGGTCACCATTCTTTTGGGGATCACGGTGGGAGCCAGCACCCAGGGAGACATTTTCCTCACGACCCAGTCGGTGGGAATTTTTGTCCTGGGCGCGCTGTCCTTCGGGGTGGCCACCGCCTCCGGCGTGATTTTCGCCAAGATCATGAATCTTTTCATGCGCGACAAAATCAATCCCCTGCTGGGGGCCGCCGGGGTTTCGGCGGTTCCGGATTCGGCGCGGGTGGTTCAGATGGTGGGGCAGGCCGAGGACCCGTCCAATTTTCTTTTGATGCACGCCATGGCGCCCAATGTGTCCGGGGTCATCGGATCGGCCGTGGCGGCGGGCGTTTTGTGGAGTTTTATGATGTGATCCGCCGGCTTTCAGTCGGCGTGTTTCCGGGCCAGGGCCGTGTATCGCCCGGCCTCCCGGGTCCGGCCCCTTTTGACGCATCCGGCGGCCCAGATCCGGCATTTTTGTCTCAAAACCGCCGCCGCCTCCCGTCTCTGACGGTTTGAAAGCCCCCCGCTTTCAAGAAGCCGGGACAGGGAGGCGATCCGCAACGAATCCAGAAACGGCGTTTTGGAAAGCTGGTCCCCATGCCCCCCCCGCTTGATCACCAGGGGCCGGGGAACCAGGCCCACCAGGTGGCGGCTCGATATTTTCAGCCACAGGTCGTAGTCCTCGCACGCCGGCAGGGTTTCGTCAAAAGGGCCGAACTCGTCAAACAGCCGCCGGTCCATCATCACCGCCGAGGGGCTCACCAGGCACAGCTCCAGGGAGCGTTTGAAAATGTCCCCGGACTCTTTCCGGTGCCGCTTCCCGGGGTTCGCCCTTTTCCCGTCCCGAATCCATATCTCATCGGTCTGGCATATCCGGGCGCCGGGCTTGTTTTTGAAATAAGCCGTCTGCGCCGAGAGTTTCCCGAAAAGCCACAGATCGTCGGAGTCCAGAAAGGCCAGGTATTTTCCCGATGAGGCGGCGACCCCCGCGTTCCGGGCCGCGCTGACCCCCTGGTTTTTTTGGCGAAGCGCGGTGATTCGGCTCCCGTATTCCCCAAGGACCCGGGGGGTCTCGTCGGTGGAGCCGTCATCCACCGCGATGATCTCAAAATCCCGGAAATCCTGGGACAGAACCGAGTCCGCCGCCTCGGCCACCATGCGGGGCCGGTTGAAGACCGGGATGATGACGCTGACCAGGGGACGTGTTTTTCGGGCATGTCTCATAAAAAGGGGCTTATCACGAATCCGGCGGAAAATAAAGGGGATCGCGCGTCGCGCGGCGGTTTCAAAAAAAATTGACAGGCCCCGGCAAGTGTGCCATAGATAAAAGGATTTGGTTCGGCGGCCGCAAAGGCCGGAAATCGTTTTTTTTGGGAGAGATTTTTTATATGCTTTATTTAATGCGCAGACACGCGGGAAGCTGGATGATCAAAATCCTTCTGGGGGCCATCGTGGCGGTGTTCGTCCTGTGGGGCGGGGGAAGCTTCAATGAGGACAGGAACGAGGCGGTGGCGGTGGTCAACGACGAGCCGGTTTCCCAGGAGGAGTACGAAAGGGTTTACGGACGTCTTCTGGACGGGGTTCGCCGGAGCTATGGGGGAGCGCTCAATGACGATATTCTCAAAATCCTGGGGTTGAAACGCCGGGCCGTGGAGAGTCTGATTGACAAGAAGCTTCTGCTCCAGGAGGCCGCGAAACTGAATGTCCGGGTTTCGGACCGCGACCTGGCCGCCTCTATTCTCAGGATGCCGGCCTTTCACAGGGACGGCGTGTTCGACAGCCGGCGCTACAGTTCGATTTTAAACCGGAGCCGGATGACCCCGGCCGGGTTTGAGCAGGGCCTTCGCCTGGACATCATGGCCGAGATGATGAGGGGGCTGGTCATCAGCTCCGCCCGGATCTCGGACATGGAGGCGCGGGATCTGAATCAATGGGAAGGCGAGACCCGGAATATTGAATTCTGGCTTTCCGCCCCCGGCGATCAGAAAAAAATAGCCGTCTCCAAAGAGGAGATCCAGGCTTTTTTTGAGGAAAACAAAGACCGGCATAAAACCGAGCCTGAAATGAGCGTGTCCTATATTCACTTTTCCCCGGACGCCTTTGAGCGGGACGCGGCCGTGGACGAGGACGAGATACGGGACGTGTTTGACTCCATGAAAAAAGAGGAGGGGGCGTCTTATGACCGGGAGAAAAAGGGGATCCGGAAAAGACTGGTGGAGGAAAAGGCGCGGGACCTGGCCTGCGACCGGGCCGAGGAGGCGTACCAGGACGCCTTTGACCTGGACGATCTGGGGAAAATCGCCCGGGACGCGGACATGAAGGTCTCCGCCACCGGTTTTTTCACCCGGCAGTCCACCGTCATCAAAGGAATCGCCAAACCCGGCCGGTTTATCTCGGCGGCGTTCGCCCTGTCCGCGGATGAGGTGGGCGAGCCCCTCGACGCCGGGGACGGCTGCTATCTCATCCAGGCCCGGGAAAGAAAGCCGTCCCGGATACCGGATCTGGCCGACGTTGAAAAAAAAGTCAAGGCCGATCTGGAAAAGAAAAAGCGGGATGAGGCGGCCCAAAAGGAAGCCGAGGCGCGTCTGGCGGCCCTCAAGGACGGGAAAAAAGAGGCCGGGGCCCGGACCACGGGCTTTTTCGGCCGCCGGGACGAAATCCCCGGGATCGGACGGAATGGAGAGATTCTTGGGGCGGCCTTCGGGCTTTCGGAAGAAACCCCCCTCCCGGACCGGGTTTTCAAAACCCCAAAGGGGTATGTCGCCATCCGCCTAAAGGAGACCCGGGCCCCTGACCCGGATGAGTTTGAAGCCGGGAAAGAGGCGTTTAAAAAAGCGGCGCTTCAGGACAAACAGTTGCGGCTGTTCTCGTCATGGCTGGATGATGTGAAGATGAGAAGCGAGATATCGCGAAACGAAAAGTATCTGGACTGATGATTGAAAAAAAACTTGGCGACAAAGACCGAAGCGCCCTTCTGACGCTGGCCCGCTCGGCCATCGGCAAGGCGCTGGGCAAAACCCAGGCCGTGAAAAGACCCCGGACCCTGTCCCGGGACCTGGCCCAAAACCGGGGCTGTTTTGTCACCTTGCGTCAACAGGGCCGACTCAGGGGCTGCGTGGGGACCATCGAGCCGATGGACCCCCTGGCCCGGGGAGTCGAGGAAAACGCGCTTAACGCCGCCTTCAAGGATTATCGCTTCAAAAAGCTCTCCCCCGGGGAATGGGACGACGTCTCCATTGAAATCAGCGCGCTCACCTTGCCCCGGAACCTGGCGTTCACGGACTGGCGCGACCTTTTGTCGCAGATAGAGCCGGGCGTTCACGGGGTGATCCTGTCCCGGGGCGGCGGACGCGCCACCTTTCTTCCCCAGGTCTGGGAAGAGATCGCTGAAAAAGAGCCATTCCTGGACGCCCTTTGCCAAAAAGCCGGCCTGGGCCCCTCCTGCTGGAAGGACCCCGAAATCCAGGTCCAGGTGTATGAGGCCGAGCATTTTTCGGAATGACGGCGCTTCTTTAATCCTCCCATTCCCAGTCCCGCTCCCGGAAAAACGGGTCCATGCCCGGCGGAAAGCGGCGCTCCAGGATATCATCGGGCACGTTTTCCAGAAACCGGGTGGGCCGGTCCAGCACAAAGCCGGACCCCCGGTCGTAATGCCGCATGGGATAGGTGATAAACAGGTTCTTTTTGGCCCGGGTGGCCGCCACGTACATCAGCCGCAGCTCCTCCTCAAGGTTTTCATCGTCCTCAATGGCCCGCATGGAGGGAAACCGGCCGTCCAGCGCCCATATGACAAACACATGGCTCCACTCCAGGCCCTTGGCCGAATGGATGGTGGACAGGGTCAGGACGTCGTTGTCTTCCCCGTCTTCGGAAAGGGCGCCGTTTAGGGAGCTGGAATTGGGCGGCTCAAGCGCCATGTCGTTTAAAAAGTCCGGCAGGCTGTCGTATCTCTCCATGATCCCCATCATGTGCTCCAGGTCCCTTGCCCGTTTGGGGTAATCGTCGTATTTTTTCTTAAGAAGGGGCATATAGTAGCCCAAAACGATTTCTCCCATCCGGGACACAGAGGCGCCGGGGCTCTCCGTGACCGACAGCAGCATGGCTTTGAGCGCCTCAAAACCCGGGGAGGCCGCCGCCGAAAGGGAGATGGCGTCCAGCCCCGCCAGACCGTCTCCGTTTTTTTCCAGGGCGTCATAAATTTTCTGGGCGGTTTTAAGACCGACGCGGTCCAGAAGAAGGAGCGCCCGGTGCCAGCTGATGCGGTCCAGGGGGTTGGCCAGAACCCGAAGGTGGGAGATCAGGTCTTTGATGTGGGAGGCCTCCACAAATTTAAACCCCCCGGACTTGACAAAGGACAGGCGGTTTTTCGTCAGTTCGATTTCAAGATCGTAGGAATGAAACCCGGCCCGGAAAAGAATGGCGACGCTTCCGGGCCGGACGCCTTTGTCAAGCAGCCGCCGGATTTGCCTCACCACGTAACGGGACTGGTCCCGCTCGTCTTTCATGGCCGCCAGGACCGGTTTCATGCCCCCGGTTTTTTGCGTGAACAGGGTTTTGGAAAATTTTTCAGACGCCTGGTCAATGACCGTGTTGGTCAAATCCAGGATGGCCGGACCGCTGCGGTAGTTTTCCTCCAGCCGGATGATTCGGGTTCCCGGGAACGTCTCGGGAAATCTCAGCATGTTTCGAATGTCGGCGCCCCTGAATCCGTATATGCTCTGGGAGTCATCCCCCACCGCCATGATGTTTCGGCGCTCTCCGGCCAGAAGAGACACGATCTCCGCCTGCATGGGATTGGTGTCCTGGTACTCATCCACCATGATGTTCGCGAGCCGGTCCGATATTCTGTCCCGGACGCCGGGGCTTTCCTTAAGAAGACGAAGGAAAAGGGCCAGGAGATCGTCATAATCGACACAGGCGTGTTCGGCCTTGTACGCGTCGTATTTCCCGCGCATGGCGGCGATGGGCTCTAAAAATTTTTTAAAATGGGGGTATTCACCCAGCAGGGTCTCTTCCAGGGGGGCGCTTTTGTTGACCGCCCGGGAGAACAGGCTCATCAGGGTCCGGTTGGCCGGGAAACGCCCGCCGTCGAGGGGACTTTCCATTTCCTTTTTGATCATGCCGATGAGGCTTTCGCTGTCTCCCCGGTCCATGATGGTGAAATCCCGCGGCAGGCCGATCTCGGGGCCGTATCGACGCAGCATGGCGTTGGCGAAGGAGTGGAAGGTTCCCCCCGCCACATCGGCGCAGCGGCGGTCCAGAAGGGAAGAGGCCCGGCCCAGCATCTGGGCGGCGGCTTTTTTGGTGAAGGTCAAAAGCAGGATGGAGGCCGGGGAAATCCCGTCCTCCACCAGCCGCGCCACCCGGTAGATGATGGTTCGCGTCTTGCCGCTTCCCGCCCCGGCGATGACCAGAAGGGGGCCGTTTGAGAAAAAAACGGCTTCAAGCTGGGAGGGATTCAGCTCTTTTTCGTATTGAATTTTAAAATTCGACGGCCCTTGGTTTTCCATGAGCGATGGTCTTTCCCCGCGTTTTTTGAATCAGGCGCCCGGACTGAGTCAGTGTGTGAAATCCTCCAGCTGCTCCAGGAGGCTCTCCAGTTTCTTTTTTTCATCCGGATACTGGGTCAGGGGCCGGGCGGACAGGACAAAGCGGCCGGTCCGGGTCACGGCCCGGATGTTGGGTCGTTTTTTGGGTATGGAGTCGATTTTGAGGTATTTGTTCATGGTTTTGGGAATCAGGCCGTTGATGTCCTGGGTCAGCGCCCACACGCCGCTTTCTTCGGCAAGGTCCACTTTGGTTTTTCCGGTGGTCAAACGGTAGTACTGGAGGCTGTGGTCCATGACGATGGCCAGAAGCTGGCGAAGCTCCAGGTCCGCCATCCTGCGGCTGAGGTCCTGGTTGTCGTCTTCAAGCTGGGAGTTGAGCAGCTTGAGTTTCCGGTTGGCCGCCTCAATGCGTTTTTCCTTTTCCCTCACTTCCAGGATCAGCGCCAGTTTGCTCATGGCCTCCTGAATGGCCGCGTCCAGGACATTCACCGTCACGTCCCGGGGCTTGCATAAAAAATTCACCGCGCCCAGGCGCATGGCCGCCGCCGCGGTCTCGATGTCGGCGTAGCCCGTGGCCACGATGCATTGAAGGTCCGGGGCGATTTCCCTTGAGAGTTCGATGACCTCAATGCCATTCATTCCCGGCATGCGGATATCCACAATCATGACCTCAATGGGCTCTTTTTTAAGGATGTCCAGCCCTTTCTGGCCGGATTCCGCCAGGCTCACATGATAGGCCCTGCCGGCGAGCTGCCACTTCAGCTCTTCGATCAGCTCAATCTCATCATCCACCAGAAGAACATTTCCCTTCATTTATCAAGCTCCTTTTGCGGCGGGCATTAAGATTCGAAAAACGGACCCCCTGTTCGCCTCGCTTTCGATCTCGATTTTCATTCCGGATTCCTTTGCGACGCGGTACGCGATGAAAAGGCCCATTCCCATGCCCTCATTGACTTCCCGGGTGGTGAAAAAAGGCTCCAGGCATCGGTCCCGGGCCTCCCGGCTCATTCCGACGCCGTTGTCCGCGATCTCCAGGGCCGGCCGACGCCGGTTTTCGTCCCGGTAAAGCCGGGCTGTTATTTTTTTTCGGTGGCCGGGGACGGCTTTCGCCTTTTCGTTCACGGCGAAACGGGCGTTGCTGATCAGGCTCAGGCAGACAATCCGCAAGGCCCTGGGGGTCGCGGCCACAGGGGGCAGACCGTCTTTGATGTCTGTTTCAAGGACGATTCCGTTTCTTTTCAACCGCTCCCGGAAAAGCGACAGCGCCCATTCCAGAGGCTTTCGGGCGTCAAAGGCGCCGCGGGGGTCTGGATCGTCCCGGGTCAGGAGACTCATTTTTTTAATCACCTCGTCCACCCGGGAGACCTGGAAGATATTTTTTTCCATGGCGCGGTGAAACGCCTCATACTCCTTTTCTTCAACAAAACAGTCCCGGGACAGATCGTGGAGAAGACGCTCGGTTCTGAGTTTGATAATGGTCAGCGGCTGGTTGATCTCATGGGACACGCCCGCCCCCATGTCCTCCATGGCGTTGAGGCGGCTGAAGTGGATTTTTTCCGTGAGCCGCCGCATTTTTTCATTTTTGGACTCCATGTCCCGGACGTGATTTCGGATTCGGACGCGCATGGCGTCCATGCTTTTGGCCAGGCTTCCCAGCTCATCCCCGCGCCGGGTGTCGATTTCCGAATCCAGGTTTCCGGCCGCCAGTTGGCGGGCGCTTTTTTCCAGGCGGCGGATGGGCGCCGTCAGCCACTTTCGGGCGGCGAACATGAAAAACGCCATGCCCAGGACAAAAAACGCGGCCATGTATTTCAAAAGAATCGCGTTGGCCGATTCCAAAAATTTCTCCAGCTGGTCCAGCTTGACGATTTCCAGAAAGGCGCGGGAGATTTTTTTTTCTCTCTCCTCCATGTCGGCCCTGTTTTTTTCCTGCTCCAGGGTTTTTAAATGGAAGTCGGAGACGCCTTCGCGAAACGCCTGGAAACGGGCCAGGTCCTGCCGGGCCCGTTCCTGAAGGGAGGTCCGGCGGGCGTACCGGGCCCAGGAGGCGAAGGCCGCCTGGGAGAGGTCCATTTCTTTTTTCGACTCTTCCCAGCGGACCTCGCCGGCTTTCCGGGAAAGAAAAACCTTCAGCGCCGCGTCCGTCGCCCGCTCCAGGGCGTTTCGGTTGCTCTCAAAGGGAATGTCTCTCAGGCGGGCTTTGATCCCGGCCAGCCGCTGTTTGATATCCGACTCCAGCCCGGCCTTTTCAAAGGCCCGCCGGGTGTAGGCGCCAAAATGCGAAAGCCAGGCCGACACGTCGGTTTTGACGGCCCCGAGCTTTTGGGCGATCTCGCCGTCGTTTTTTTGCGCATGGGTCAGCCGGTTGATTTTTTCAAGGCATTCCCCAATGGATTGAAAGGCTTTTTCTTTGTCCCCCGGGGACCCATCCATGAAAAACAGACGCGCCCGGTCCTTGGCGCTGTGAAAGCTTCCCTGTATCTCATCAATGATCTCCTCATAGCCGGCGGCGTCTTTTTTAAAAATGTCGAACACGTGGCCCTGGGCCGCGATGATGAGGCCGTAGGCGGACATCCACGTGGCGGCGAAGATGCACGCTGTTTTGATTCCCAAACTTAAATTTCCGGACATTTAAAAAAAATGGTCTCCGATCCAAAAAAGCCCCTGATTCAAAAAAGCCCCCGATCTAAAAAAGCCCCGGGGGGGTGAAAAGCGGCGCTATTCTCCGGCGATTTCTTTGTCGCAGTGTTTGCAGATTTTGGCTCTTTTTTTCACGATCTCCGCGCAGAAGGGGCATTCCCGGGTGAAATGGCGCTCGTGGATTTTTTTCACGGCGCCCTCCGTCTCTTTTTCCAGTATCTCGTTGCCCAGCTTTAAATTCCGAATGGGCTCAACGGCTTCCAGGTCCCCGATATCCCCGATCATTTCGGCGGCCTTCACCCGGACCCGCATGGGCTCTGTCGGGTCCAGAAGGATTCGAAGCGCGCCCGGGGAGTCCTTGGAAGCGTAGCAGTCGGCCAGTATGGAAAAGCCTCTCTTAATGGATTCTTTGAGCATTTCCTCCTGCATCTGGACCTGCTCATCGATGATCTGGCCCGTGGCTCCCATGGGGCTGAAAACCGGCATGCATTCATACTGCTCCGTGCCGGGATAGCAGATGCACCGGTATGAGGCGTTGTGGGCGTATTTTTCTTTGATGTCCTCCCATCCGCTCAGGTACAGGGAGCAGTCGTCGTTAAAACACACAAACAGATAGGGCGTCCCCCATCCGGATCCGTCTCCAACCGGAACCGGCGGAACTTCCCAAATGCTCATCTCGGTTTTGCAGTGGGGGCACGAGGGCTTGGCCCCGGACATGATTTTTTCCAGAACTTCTTCTTTGGTTTCAAAAGCCATGGGATGGGTCTCCCTTTCTTCAAAAAAGACTTCGTCGCCGTCTTTTTATCTCGTTTTCGGGTTTAAACCGGTTGAAAATCCGTTTTCTCCAGGTATTCCCTCACCCTTCCGGAAGACGACATGAACATTTTGGAGCCGGTCATGAAGGTGAACAGGTCCTGTTCGTTTCCGCATATTCGGGCGAATTCCGGCCCGATGACGGAGGCGGGCTCCTCTTTCTCCCCGCTTTCAGACAGCGTCTGGACATACATGTCCAGACGGGTTTTGAGGATGTCGAAATAATCAATGTCCGTCCCGGCCATGTATTTCGCGGCCTCGGATATTCCGTTTGAAAAGTCCCGGACCCGGAGCCAGTAGCTTTCCGAAAGGGGCTGTTTCAAAGGGCTTGTCTCAAGGCAGTAGGCCACGCTCCACCCCACTGTGACGATTTTAAGGGCCTGAAGCTCGTATTCCACCGTGGTCCGGTTGATGTCGGCCTCCGGGTGGAGGCGCTCCATGAGCCACTTGACATCCTGCCGGTCCACAGCAAAGTCGAACAGTTCGCCGGCCGCCTTCTGAATGGCGTCGTGGATTTTTTCGGTCTGGCTTTGTTTGTCTTCGGGCATGAAAAATGTTTTTTTAACCGGTTTTTAAAATGGCCGCCCGCAAGCGGCCCGGGGCTGCGTTCATATGTAAACTATATGGACGATGCGCCAAAAGTCAATCACTCATGCTCAGGCAAAAGACCCGGGGCCGGGGATGAAGATGAAGGGGACGGGCTTTTTTGACAGGTCCGTCAGCGATCCGAATAAGCGGCCTGGTAAATTCTGATAAAGCGCCGGTGGCTGGAAAAGGCGATTTCAGGCATCCGGTCCCGGGAAAAAAACGCCGCGTCTGAGGCGTCGTCCCCGGGCGTTAAGATTCCCGAATACTTTTTCACCAGGTATCCCATCATCAGGACGGTGTGATACTGATCGCTGGGGTTGGTGGAGACCCCGAGCAGGATCTCTATTTTTCCCGACAGGCCCGTCTCTTCCTCAAATTCCCTCAAAGCGGCGCCCTCGGGGGTTTCCCCCAGCTCCATGAATCCCCCGGGCAGGCACCAGAAGCCGACCTTGGGGGGCTCGCTTCGTTTGACCAGAAGGATGCGGCCGCTTTTGTCCACCGCCACCACGCATGTGGCGGGAATGGGGTTTTCATAGATGGGCCGGGCGCATGATTCGCAGAAAAGGCGCGGGCGGCCCTCCACCATTTTTCGGGTCAGGGGACCGCCGCAGAACCGGCAGAAAGATTTTTTTTCCATTAATCGTCGAAGTCTCCCTCGGGGCCCTTGTCCGATTCAATCCGGGAGGCCTTTTCAACGGCTTTTTCCCGGGTCCAGTCTTCCGGTCGCTCGATTCGTTCGGCCTTGGGGCCGGGATCATGGGACCCGGCCGCCAGTATCTCCTCCATGACAATGGGGGCGGTGGAGCCGGAGCCCAGGGTGTCGGCGATCATATGGAAGGCGAATTCCTCAACGTCCGCCGCCATCCGGTCCCGGATTCGCTTCGGCCGGCCCAGGAGTCTGTTCTCAAAGGGAAGGTTGAGCTTTTTATAGCCGCCCCCCGAAAGCCCCAGGGAATCGGCGTGGGCCGTCATTTGGCGCCACATGCCGTCTTCGACCCCCCGGCCGGGAGTTTTGATGAAACGCCCCTCATCGTCCAGGATGGCGTTTCCGTATTCGTTCACCTCAAGGCCCCAGGAAATCATCTGAAGGGCCGTGGCCACGTTGGCCTTGGTGGTGCGGGTGAGGTCCCGAATCTCCTTAAGGCGGGCGGAGCTGTTGCCCGATGTGCCGTGCTGGGCTCCGGAGACGCGATAGGGGGACAGGGCCTGGTGAATCTCGGCCGTGAGATCCGTCTGGATGCCGGAGTCGCCGGCCTGGATGCCGTGGGTGGTGCCGTTGTTGAGCGCGATCCAGTCCGGAAAAATGCCGGCCGCGTTGAGTCCCCGGGCCAGGAACAGGGCCTCATCCGCCGTTGAAAGCCCCTGGGCGCCTTTGATTTCGCCGATTTCCGTCTCAAGCCCGGCCCATTCCGGAACCGCCTGTCTCAGCTCGATGTTGGCGAAGAGATTTTCATGGTCCGGCATGTGGGAGGCGTCGATGGCGATGGAGGTGACGCCCGCGTCGAACAGGGAGGGGATTTCCGTTTTCGCCGGCGCCACGTCCTCTTTTTTTTTGATTCCGTAATGATCGGCGTGGATGGCCACCGGAATGGTGACGCCCATTTCGTTGCACAGGGCGTCGGCGATCCGGGCGATGTTCCAGAAGTTCACGGCGCAGTAGGCGTCGGCCCCGCCTTCGGAGCGGGCGATCTCAAGAATCACGCAGGCGTCGGCCCGCTGGGCCGCGGCCAGAACCCCCCGGATGATCAGGCTGTTCCGGGCGTTGGCCGCCATGGCGATGGCTTTTCCTTTTTTGAGCATGGCGCGGTCAATGTGTTTTCCGCTGACGATCAGCGCCTTTGAATGGGGAAACAGGCGTTTGATATTGGGCGGCCGCCCGATTTCAAGGGATTTTTCAAAGTCTCGGGACATGGCTGGGCTCTCCTTGCAAAGTGAAAATAAAAGTCTAAAATAGAAAGAAAATCCGTTTTTTGTCAAGGGAAAAAACAAATCCCGCTTTAAACGCCGTTCCTTCGGAGACGGGGCGGGCGATTAGTGATTGACAAAAGCGCCATGATGTGTAGAGTTATAGAAAAAAACAGTTTAGCAACATTTCAGGAGGCCGGATTGACATGGCCATGATGATGACAAAATCCCGCGACCTTTTCATGACGCTGATGGCGCTCTTTTTGTGCCTTTTCGGTTTTTCATGCTCCGGAAAGGCGCCGATCGTCCCCCCGCCGGGCGCGGAGACCGGCGAGGTTCGCCTGGTCCGGGACGTTTACCGCCCGAAAAGACAAAAGGCCCCCGAGGGCCTTTTTAAACAAATCCCGCCCCAAAGCCTGTTTAAAGACAAGGCCCATGTGGACGACCGCACCGAGTATGAGAAATACCTGTCCGGTTTCCGGGGCGGCCCGGTTTCCAGTCCCCCGCTGATGAAGGCCGGGAAAATGCATGAGCCCCCGGATTTTTCGCTCCCCGGCCCCCCGGATCGTTTCGCCTTTCTTTACCCGGAAGCGGAATTCAGCCTCAACGACGAGATATCCCTGGTGGAAACCCGCTACAATGACGCCGAATATCAAAAAGTCATTGAGACCGGCGAGGACATTCTCAGGCGCGGCGTGTCCTCCGAAGAAAGATTCAGGCTCTCCCGGATCATGGCCAGCTCCTACGCCGCCACCGGCGAGGCGGAAAAAGGCATGGCGCTTTTAAGAGAATTTCTGGAGGATTTCCCCGGGGATGAAAACATCCCGGCGGTCAGGGCCCTGATGAAACGGCTGGGCCGCGGCCTGAGACGGGACGGTGAGATCCGGGCCATCGGCTGTCTTCTGCCCTTAAGCGGTCCCTACGAGATATACGGCCGCAAAGCCCTCAAGGGAATCGAGCTGGCCCTGATGACTTTGGGCGCGAGGGAAAACCGTCCCCGGGTCAAGATCATTATCAAAGACACGGAATCGGACCCGGACGTCGCGGTCCGGTCCGTGGCCGAGCTGGACAAAGCGGGGGCCATGGGGATCGTCGGCCCCATCACGCCGCTTCTCCAGGCGGCGGCCGAGTCCCAGTCCAGGGAAGTTCCCATTATCACCCTGACCCAGAAAGACGGCGTGGCGGACATCGGGGACTATGTGTTTCGAAATTTTTTGACGCCCCTGATGCAGGTGGAGGCGCTGGTGGCCCATTCTTTCAAGAAGCTGGACGCCCGCCGCTTCGCTATTTTGTATCCCAATGAAAATTACGGCATCGCCTTCATGGAGCTTTTCCGGGATCAGGTCATGGCCTATGGCGGCTCCATCGCGGGGCAGGAGTCCTATGACGCCGCCGACACGGACTTCGCCGAACCCATCGGAAAACTGGCCCGGCTGTACTACGAGCGGCTGGAGAGGGCCCCGGAGATGACCGAGGAAGAGGCCCTCCACTACCATGCCTGGCGGCTGCATCTGGATCCGGACTATTCGCCCCCCCCCCCTCCCCGAAGGCGGGCCCCTTGAAAACGGGGAAAACGGCGGTGAGGCCGAAAAAAAGAGCGACGATCCGTATCAAACAGATGACACAGATGAAACCCCGATTGAAACCGGCGCTGAAAACGGCGAAGGGGCCGGAGAAGAAGATGGAGAGGAAAAGGGTGAGGAGGAGTTTGACATTGTCCTTGACTTCGACGCCATTTTCATACCCGACTCCCCCGGAAAGGCGGGCCTGATACTGCCCCAGCTGGCGTTTTACGACGTCGACCATGTGCATCTTTTCGGAACCAACCTCTGGCATTCCGAGGAGATGATCGACATGGCCGGGGAGTACGCCCAAAACGCCATTATTCCCGACGGTTTTTTTAAAGACAGCCCGGCCGAAGAGACCCGGGCCTTTGTGTCCGATTTCAAAGGCGCGTTCGACGAGGAGCCCGGCTTTATCGAGGCCCTGTCCTACGACACCGCCATGATTCTGTTCAAACTCGCCACCCGTCCGGATGTGTTGTCCCGGGAGCACCTGAAAGACGCCATTTTAGACCTGCGCAATTATCCCGGCGTGACCGGCCCCACATCCTTTTATTCATCGGGGGATGTCTGGAAAAGCCTCAATATTCTTAAAATCGAAAACGACAGATTTAAAAGCGTTGAATCCCAGTGACCTGGCTTACGCCGCATACCGGGCCCTGACCTCCCTGGCCTTTTTTTTGTCCTGGCCCTTTTTAAGGCTCCATTCCCTGCTTTGGCTCCGCTCCTCCCCGGCCATGGCCCAGAGGCTGGGCGTCCTTGACGGAATCCTTCGCCCCCGGCTTCCCAAGGCGTCCCCGCGCCCCCGGATATGGGTTCACGCGGTCTCCGTGGGAGAGGCGGGCTCGGCTTTGGCCATCATCCGGTCCCTGGAAGAAATCATTCCCGACGTGGATGTCGTTTTGTCCGTGTCCACCTTTTACGGCCACGGGTTCGCCCGGGAAAGGCTTGGGCCCGGCGCGGCGCTCATTTACCCCCCGCTTGATTTTCCCCGCTCGGTGAGACGGGCGCTCAAAACCGTCGCCCCCGACGTCCTGGTGTGCCTGGAGACGGAAATATGGCCCAATTTTCTCACCGCGGCCAAAGCCATGGGAATCCGGACCGCCATTGTTAACGGAAGAATTTCAGAGCGCTCGGTGGGCGGCTATTTAAAAATCCGCCCCCTGATCCGCCGCGTCCTGGACCAGGTGGATGTGTTGAGCATGATCAGCCAGGGAGATTGTGACCGGATCAAACAGCTGGGGGCCGAAGAAGACCGGCTTCAAATCAACGGAAACGCCAAATACGACGCGCTGGCGGGCCGGGCGGACCCGGATCTGGAAAAAAAGACCCGGCGGCTCTACAATGCCCCCCCGGGCCGGCCGGTTTTTGTGGCCGGCAGCGTTCGAAGCCCTGAGGAGACTCTGATCCTGGACGCGTATAAAAAGATATTGGGTCTCTTCCCGGACACGCTTCTGATCCTGTTTCCCCGGCATATCCAGCGGGCCGGGGAGTGGATGGAGACGGCGGCGCGGCGGGGCTTTTCCCGCCGGCTTCGGACCCGGCTGGACGGGCGTCCGGGCTCCCAAACCGCCCAGGTGGTGATCGGCGACACCATCGGGGAGCTTTTCGGGGTTTACAGCGTCGCCACCCTGGTGTTTTGCGGGGGAAGCCTGACGCCCAAAGGCGGCCAGAACATCCTGGAGCCGGCGGCCTGGGGAAAGCCCGTGCTTTACGGGCCCTCCATGGAGGATTTCATGGACGCCAAAAACCTGCTGGAGGAAACCGGGGGCGGGGTCCAGGTGAAAGACGGGGACGATCTGGCCCGAAAGGCCGTTTATTATTTTTCCCATCCCCGGGAGGCCGAAAAGGTGGGGCGGGCGGCGAAAAAAGCGGCGGGCCTTAATCGCGGCTCGGCCGGCAGACACGCCCGGGCGATACAGGGGCTTTTGGACGTTTAAAGAGGTCTGTTCAGACCCCGGCGCGTTTAAGCTGCCCCTGCCCGGTGGACTCCAGCGCCCCGATCCACAGTTTTCCCGCGGGGTCCACCTGTTTTCGTTTTCCCACGGCCATGCGGATGGGAATATGAGCGAACTCATCGTTTAAGGCCCCGATCATCAGCCGGGTTTTCCCCGCCATGGCCGCGTGCGCCGCGTCCCGGCCCAGAAGGCCGCAAAAGGCGCTGTCGTTGGCGTTTGCCGGAAGGCTTCGGATCATGTAGCTGGGATCAATGTATTTGATGGAGATCTCCGCGCTCTTTTCGGCGAAATGACGTGAGATGGCCTCTTTTAAAAACAGCCCGATGTCCTGGAGGCGCTCGTTTCCCGACGCGTCGAAGGATTTGGGCGCCGGGTCGAAAAATTTCCGGCCCGCGCCCTCGGCCGCCACGATCACGGCGTGGCCCCGGCGCTCCAGGCGGCGGGACAGGGCGTCCAGAAGGCCCCCGGGACCCTCAAGGTCGAAATCCACCTCCGGGATCAGCACAAAGTTCACATCCTGCTGGGCGATGGCGGCGGTGGCGGCGATGAAACCGGAATGCCGGCCCATGAGTTTGATGAGCCCGATTCCGCCGGGATACCCGGTGGCCTCGTTGTGGGCCGCCTTGACGGCCTGGGTGGCGATCTCCACCGCCGTGTCGAACCCGAAGGAGCGCGATGTCATGCAGATGTCGTTGTCGATGGTTTTGGGGACCCCCACCACGGCGATTTTAAGCCCCCTTTGGGCCAGTGTTTCGGCGATTTTGTCCGCCGCCTTCAAAGACCCGTCCCCGCCGATCATAAAAAGCGCGCCGATATTGGCCCGGTCCAGGGCCGACACGATCTCATCCATGTCCTGGGGCCCCCGGGAGGAGCCCAGGACCGAGCCTCCCCGGTTCTGGATGCCGTCCACCGATTCCGGGGTCAGCTCCACAAAGTCGTGCCCGTATGCGGGGACAAACCCCTGAAGCCCGTGCCGGGCGCCCAGTATGTTTCTCACCCCGTATCCATGCCACAGCTCCAGCACAATGGCGCGGATGATGTCGTTGAGCCCCGGGCACAGGCCGCCGCAGGTGACGATGGCGCATTTGAGCTTGCCGGGGTCAAAGTAGATGGTTTTCCCGGGGCCCGCCTTTTCAAAGGAGGGCAGGTCTTTGCCCTGCCCGGCCAGGGCCGAGAGCCGGGCGTGGTCGGTTTCAATGACCACCCGGTCCCGGTCGCTCACAAGCCCGGCGTGGCGGATGGGGGACGGAATGGAGGGCTCGCCCAGGCGGGCGATGGCCGTGTCATGGAGATTCATTTTTTACCCAGTCGCTGGTTTCGGATGGATTCCCGGTGTATTTTTTGAAACAGGTCAAAGGTGAATGCCCGGGAAAGATTCATTTTTTCCCCGGCCGCTGTCCGGTTTTTCACGATGTGTCTCCACCGGCTGGGCTGGAGGATGGAGATTTTCTTTTTCTTTTTTTCCCGGCCGATCATCCGGGATATCTCCATTCTTTCCCCTAAAAGCCTCATCAGGCGGAAGTCGATGTCGTCGATTTTCCGGCGCATTTTATCGATCTGAAGGTGAAATTCCGGGTCGGCGGCCGATTCTTTTTTCATCTCAAGGGCGTTTAAAAGCGCCCAAAGCCTTTCCGGCCGCAGCTGCTGGCCCGCGTCGCTCAAAGCGCGGTCCGGGTCGATGTGGCACTCGATCATCAGCCCGTCCATGAGCAGGTCCATGGCGGTCTGGGAGACCTCGGACAAAAGCGTCCGGTTTCCGCAGATGTGGCTGGGATCGCACACAACCGGGAGATGGGGAATTTTCCGGCGCAGCTCAATGACCATCTCCCAGTGGGGCCGGTTTCGGTACTCGTTTTTTTGAAAAGATGAAAATCCCCGGTGGATGGCCGCCAGTTTCAAAAGCCCGGCCCGGCTCAGGCGCTCCAGCGCCCCGATCCAAAGCCCCACATCGGGGTTGACCGGATTTTTCACCAGGACCGGGATGTCCACGCCCGCAAGGGAGTCGGCGATGGCCTGGACGGCGAAGGGGTTCACCGTGGTCCGGGCCCCGATCCAGATGGCGTCGATTCCATGATCCAGACACTGGCGGACATGCTCGGGGCAGGCCGCCTCCACCACCACCGGAAGACCGGCGGCCTTCCCGGCTTTTTTAAGCCATTTGAGCCCTTTGGCGCCCACCCCCTCAAAGGAATCGGGGCGGGTGCGCGGCTTCCATATCCCGGCCCGCAGAAGATGGACCGGGCCCCCGGCCAGGGCCAGGGCCGTTTCCATGACCTGCTCTTCGGACTCGGCGCTGCACGGACCGGCGATGACCAGCTTGCCTTTGATGGGAAAGCCCCAGCTTTCAAGGGGATGGATGGTTAAATCGGCCATGGGTCCCGGCTTATTGAAGTCCGTTGAATTTGAATTCCCCTTTGCCCAGGATTTCGTGCAGATGAAGGATTCCCTCCACTTTTTCGCCGTCGCCGACGATGGGAAGGGCCGTGATCTGATGCCGCTCCATGATGTTCAGGGCGTCATAAACCGGGGAGTCGGGGTGGACCGAGCGGGGATTTTTCGTCATGAAGTCGTCCACCGGCCGGTCCAGGAAGTCCGAATGGCGCAGAAGGATTCGGCGGATGTCGCCGTCGGTGATAAGGCCGGCCAGCGACCCGTTTTTCTGGACGACCACCGTGAGCCCCAGCTCCAGGCGGTCCGTCTCCCGGACGGCGTCGCGCATGGGGGCGCCCTGGAAAACTTTGGGAAAAAGCCCCCCGGCCGGCATGAGGTCCCCGACCTTTCGGCACAGCCGCTGGCCCAGGGCCCCGCCGGGGTGAAACCGTTTGAAATCGCCGGCTTTGAAATGTTTTTTGTTGATTAAAACCACGGCCAGGGCGTCTCCCATGGCCAGAAGGGCGGTGGTGCTGGAAGTGGGCGCAAGGCCCAGGGGGCACGCCTCTTTGGCCACCCCCACATCAATGACGATATCGCTGTTTTGGGCCAGGGTGGAGTCGGTTTTTCCGGTGAAGGCGATCACCGCGCACCCGATTTTTTTGATGCTGGGCACCAGAATGTTCAGCTCCTCCGTCTCCCCGCTGTTGGACAGCGCCAGAAAGATATCGTCGGGGCAGACAATGCCCAGGTCCCCGTGCATGGCCTCCACCGGATGAAGGAAAAAAGACCGGGTCCCGGTGCTGTTTAAAGTGGCCACGATTTTTCGGCCCACGATGCCCGATTTTCCGATGCCGGCCACGATGACCCGCCCGGTGGCTTTATAAATCAGCTCCGCCATGCGGGCGAAGTCGTCGTCAATGCGGTCCACGAGGCTCAGTATTCCTTCGGCCTCGATTTGAAGGACCTCCTTTGCTTCTTCAATGATCATGCGTCTGGTTCCTTTCCGTTCCGTTCTTCGCCGGGGCTGATTTTGCATGGGGTTTTGCCCCGGGCGGCGAAATTTTATTTTAACGTTTCATTTTAAAACTGTTTTGGTTATAATGCAATCAAAATAAACCATCCCGATTTTTTTTCAACGAAAGGAGACCGCCGATGCCCGAGCGCGTTTACATTTTCGACACCACACTCAGGGACGGGGAGCAGTCCCCCGGCGTGAGCATGAACACGGGCGAAAAGCTCAGACTCGCGGCCCAGCTCGAAAAGCTGGGGGTGGACGTTTTGGAGGCGGGATTTCCGGCGGCCTCCCCCGGGGATTTCGAGGCGGTGTCCCGGATCGCCGGCAAAATGAAAAGAGCCCGGGTGGCGGCGCTTTGCCGGATCAAAAAAAGCGACATCGACAAAGCCTGGGAGGCGGTCCGTCACGCCGAAAAGCCCAGGGTTCACACCTTCATCGCCACCTCGGACATCCACATGGCGAGCAAGCTGAAAATGAGCCGGGACCAGGTTCTTTCGGCCATAGTCGAAGGCGTGAGATACGCCCGGTCCCTGGCCGAAAATGTGCAGTTTTCAGCCGAGGACGCCTCCAGGAGCGACCGGGATTTTTTATGCCGGGCCATTGAGGCGGCCATCGAGGCCGGGGCTTCGGTGGTGAACCTGCCCGACACCGTGGGATACGCGACCCCGGTGGAGTTTGGCGATCTTTTTAAACATGTCTTTCGCCGGGTCCCGAATATCGGCCGGGCCATACTGGGCGCCCACTGCCACAACGACCTGGGGCTGGCCACGGCCAACACCCTGGCGGCCATTCAGGCCGGGGCCCGCCAGGCCGAGGTCACGGTGAACGGCATCGGCGAGCGGGCCGGAAACGCCTCTTTGGAAGAGGTGGTCATGGCCATCCGGACCCGGGGCGACCATATCCCGGTCCAAACCCGGGTCGAGGCGTCCCTGATCTATCCCACCAGCCGCCTGGTGAGCATGATCGCCGGCATCATCGTCCAGCCCAACAAGGCCGTGGTGGGGGCCAACGCCTTTTCCCACGAGGCCGGCATCCACCAGGACGGGATGCTCAAAGACCCCATGACTTACCAGATCATGAATCCGGAGTCCGTCGGAATCGAGGCCAACCGCCTGGTCATGGGCAAACATTCGGGCCGCCGGGCGCTTTTGACCCGTTTGAACGATATGGGGCATGAGCTGTCCGAAGAAGAGCTGAACAGGGTGTTTAAGCGCTTCAAGGAGCTGGCGGACAAAAAAAAGCAGGTCATGGACGAGGACATCGAGATGATCGTGGCCGATGGGGTTTTGCGGACGGCCGACACCTTCCGGCTGGAATACCTGAACGTGAGCGCGGGCGCCTCGGTGATGCCCATGTCCGGGGTGGAGATGACGGTCCGGGGCCGCCGGTTCCGGGGGGCCGGCTGGGGAAACGGACCCATTGACTCCACCTTCAACGCCATCTCCGAACTGACGAAAACCGACTCCGAGCTTTTGCGATTCACGGTCAGCGCCATCACCGGCGGGACCGACGCCCAGGGCGTGGTGACGGTGAGGCTGAAGGAAAACGGCCTTCTGGCGCTGGGCCGGGGATCGGACCCCGACATCATCACCGCCGCCGCAAAGGCCTACATCAACGGCTTAAACCGCCTGGAATACCTCAAAACCCATCCGGTCAAAAAGGCCCAGTCGCCTTGAGCGGAGAGGGCTGTCCGGCAGCGGGGAAAAAAATTCACCCGGGCGGGCGCCGGGATGGACACAGAGAAAACGACAAAATTTTTTGAGCGATTTGACGCGCTGGAGGAAAATAATGCGAGTGGGGACAGGTTATGATGTGCACCGGCTGGTTCCGGGCCGGAAACTGATCCTGGGGGGAGTGAATATCCCCTTTGAAAAGGGGCTTTTGGGCCATTCCGACGCCGACGCCCTGGTTCATTCCGTTTGCGACGCCCTTCTGGGCGCCGCCGGGATGGATGACATCGGCGCCCATTTCCCGGACGCGTCTTCCGAGTTCAAGGACATCTCCAGCTTGATTCTTCTGGAGCGGACGGCGGCCATGATCAGAAAAAAGGGCTTTTCCATCGTCAATGTCGACGCCACCGTCTTTGCCCAGGCGCCCAGAATCTCCCCCCACAAAAGTCAAATGCGCGAAAAATTATCCCAAACCCTGGGCATCTCTTCCGACCGTGTTAACATCAAGGCCACCACATCCGAAGGGCTTGGAATGATCGGGGAAGGAGAGGGGATCGGGGCCATGTGCTCGGTTCTGCTTGAAGAGAAGGACTGAAGCGCCGCGCTCAGGGCGTTGAACAAGGAGCTGATCGGGCTGTATTGGGACATTGGCCGGTTGATTGCGGAGAGGCAAAAAGTCGAAGGATGGGGAAAGTCCGTCGTGCGGAAACTCGCGTCTGATCTTCAGGCGGAGTTCCCCGGCGTTCGGGGATTTTCCGTCCAGAATCTTTGGTATATGCGGCAGTTTTATATTAAATATCATGACAATTCAAAACTCCAACCGATGGTTGGAGAAATCAGTTGGACCAAGAATCTGGTTGTCATGGCCCGTTGCAAGGATCCCCTGGAGCGGGAATTTTATATCCGCATGACCCGAAAATTCGGCTGGTCGAAAAACGCGCTCATTCATCAAATCGAAAACCAATCGCAGGTTGGGTTAAGCGAAGCGCAACCCAACTACGCCGCCGCAAGCTGATGTCGGGCTTTATTTCGGCCTCGCCATGAACTGTGACGCTTCCAGCGCGCATTTTTCTCGCAAGTGGCCGCGCAATGAGAACATTCGCGGGTCCGCGCGGAATTTGAACAGGCGGTACAGGAAGTACCGCGACGAATTCTCCCGCGAAAATCTGAGTTCGTTCGGCGTGACGAAAAATGGCGTGTTTTTTCCGTATTTCGTTGTCTTTGCCTCAATGAATCGATCAGAGCCGTTCTCTTCAAACGACCGGATGTCGAAGCCCGCTGACGGCCCGACGGTAACGGAGACTTGATCGACACGATCAGCGAGGGATTCCTTTCCTGCGCGAATGAGCCTGGCTCGCTCGAAATTCATTACAAACTTTTCACCGGCATCTCCGAGCGATTGATTTCGCGCCTCCCGTTCGAGGTAGTTCACTCCGATTGGGTTGTATATCGCCGGAGTTTCCGCGACAACCGGACTCCTTCTTTTTTCCCGGGATGGAGGGGCTTCCATCGCGGTCAGAAAGTCGCTGACCGTCGGGATTTCCGGAGCGGCTTCAGAATCAGCCTGAAACAGCGCCTGAACTTCCGGGTGGTTTTTCAAATAGTCGGATACCGCATCAGGCAATAGCGCGCGCTGATAATTTGACCGGGGCTTGTAACCATCAATATAGGGAACGCCCATTTCGATCAAAACGGCGCTGATGTTCTGATGTTTCAGTTCCACGGAACCCTCGGAACGGTTATTCAGACGCGCGATCAATGCGCGGCGATGCCGCGTTTTGTTATACTTCCGCCCCTTAAGTTCCAGGCAAAGCATGTCGAAGTAATCCGCGACAGCCGCCTCGACCTCAGATTCCGACCAGTTATGAGCCATTGACAAACTCTGATAAAATTGTAAAAAAACACTGCAACGCGGTTCCCCTTTTTTGCCTGTGCTTAAAAAAACCTTTTGAAGTCAATGACGATGCCGGCGCGCAAAAAACCAGCGCCCCATCACTCCCCCAGCATAATCCGTATGATCTCTTTATCCGTTTCACGCATCCCGTCCCGGCCGAGCCGGCCGACGTTGGCGATTGTGTTTTCCACGCCTTTTGTCACAATCCCGTCCCCGCCGTAAAACTGCTGTCCTTTTTGATACATGTGGAACCCTAAAATTCCGGCGTCAACGGAAGCGGCGACCTTGGCGGCGCATGACGGTTTGGCGCCGTCGCATATGATTCCGGAGACGATGGCCAGGGCGTTGACCAGGGTATGGGCCACTTCCTCAAAACCCCCGCCGTGGAGCCAGGCGATTCCCGCGCCGGCGCCCGCCCCGGCGCTGACCGCCCCGCAATATGCGGACAGGCGTCCAATGGAGGTCTTCAGATGTATGGCGACAAGATTGGACACCACCAGGGCCCTGAGCAGGGTCTCTTTTTCAACGCCCAGCTCCCCGGCATATTCGATGACGGGAACGGAAGCGGCGATGCCCTGGTTGCCGCTTCCCGAAACAATGACGACCGGAAGCTCGCACCCGCCCATCCTGGCGTCCGACCCGGCGGCCGCCAGCGCTTTTGCCCGGACCTTGATGTCATCGCCCCAGGTATCAAGGAGAACGGAGCCGATATTGGCGCCCCAGTCTCCCTTAAGCCCTTCCGCCGCGATTTTTGTGTTGCATTCAATCTGACGCCGCAGGATATCCTCGACCTCGGATATTTTGACTGATCCGGCGAAATCAAGAATGTCCTTCACATTCATCATTAAACGGTCGGCCACGCCGGAAGGGTTGTTTTCGCCGCAGTCCTGGTTTTGATAAATGATTTTTCCGTTTTTTTCGATCAATGCGATGTGGGTGTGAAAATGAGAAATCCGAACACAGGCCTTTGAGTCCCCGGAAAAAACGGTGACGCGCAAATCAAATATCAAATGGCTTTTCAATTTTCGGACGTTGATCTGTTTTTCCTGAAGAAAGGCCCTTATCTGCTTTCGCCCCTGATCATCCACAGACGAGAGCGTCTCAAGCCCCTGATCCGCGTCCCCCGCCACGATCCCCGCCGCAGCCGCGGCCTCTATGCCTTTTAAGTTCCCGGTGTTGGGGATCGCCACGCTTTTGACATTTTTTATAATATTGTCAGTGACCTCCACCAGGACGCGCTCCGGGCGGGCGCCCAGGGTTTCCCTTGCCCGCGCCGCCGCGTACGCGATGGCCACCGGCTCCGTGCAGCCCATGGCCGGAACAAGCTCCTTTCGCAGAATATCCAGGCAGGCTTGATAGCGTTTATCCGTGTGTTCCATGTCGGGGTTCCTCCGGGTTCTTTATTTTGAAGCCGCCGGGAATATTATTTTCCTATATCGCTTTATCGCCAAGCGCATGCAATGTTGGGTTTCGTTCCTCAATCCAACCTGAAAATCTGGACGCAATCAGAGGCATGTCAGCGCATACGACATTTCAAAAAGCATTTGAAATCGTTCCTAACCCCCTTTAATCTCGATATATTTTTTTGCTTGCTTTTTTAAGTTCCAGATATAATTCATGCAACTTGATGAATCCTTCATCCTTTTTATCAGGGTATTCTTTGTCATCGTTCAAAACGATATCCAGCACATCAAGAATGCAGTCTAAATCCCAACTGTAAAATGAAATGGGTCTCACGCCCTTGTAATTTTCAACCTTCCTGTCCAGCCCAAAAGCTTCACACATGTGCCATGTGTGTTTTTGCAGTTCCTCGAGCCGTCGTCCCGATATTTTAATCTTTACAGGGATATCGTTCTTTCCAGGTTTCATACAACTCTCCAGTTTTCATCACGATTAATAGCGGACCTGCGGGCGAGCTGAAAAGGGAGCGCGGGGCAAACGGTCAGATGAGTTCGTCATAAATGTCCTTGATTTCTGATTGAATTCGGGGCAAACGATCTTTGACCGTTTGGCAGACAAGCTGATAATCAACGCCAAAATAAAAATGAATGAGCTTATCTCTCATTCCCGCCATTTCCCTCCAGGGAGTATTGGGATGCCGTTGTCGAATTTCATCATATGAGTATCGCCTCATTAGAAATGGAGTCTTTCATTTCTTTTCTTAAAGCCCTTTTGGGAACGACATCTATCTTTTGTTTCAACGTGTCTTCCAGAAAGATGGCCAGACCGGTCAGATCAAAAAGATCTGCCTCATTTTTAAAGTCCACAAGGATGTCGACATCGCTTTGATCGTTTTGCTCTCCTTTAACGCGGGAGCCGAAAAGCCGAATCTCCTCAGCCCTGAATTTATAAAGGATATGAGGCTTTAATTCACGCAGTTTTGAAACAAGCGCTTCCGTGGTCATGGTCTTCATTTCAGACGCTCCTCCTCCGGGCGAAATTCAACGGAAAGGGGGAAAGAATTTCACGTTCAATCTATAAGAAACTTAACACATGGGGGGCTAAAAGGCAAATCCTGTTCCCGCCCTCTCCTTCAGCGCAGGGATTGTTCCCAGGAGATCGGATAAAAAATTGACTCCACTGAATCAAAGTGGTATTGGGTCGATATGACAATCAAAACATCCATTAACGCGGCGGCAAAACTTCCGGAAATTGAACAAAATGTGATTGGAAGATGGCGGCCGGTTTCAATATTTTAAACTCAGATTTTATCCGTTTGGGGCGCGCTTAAGGCGCCTGCGCGCCGGACCAATGCGCTGTTTTTGCGGAACAGCGATCCAGAGTATTGTCAGTGGAAGGAGAATCTTTTGAGTCCTGTGGGCATGAATGGCAAAAAACGTAAAGGGATTTTCATTGTAATCATTCTGATCCTGGCATTGTCGCCATGCCCGGCGCCGGCTGGGGAAATTGAAACCGTTTTAATTGTTTCCATAGACGCGCTTCATCCGGACGCGCTGGGGGAAAAGACATCAAAAACCATTCATTCGGTCATGAAGAAAGGCGTTTTTACCATGAAGGGGCAAAGCGTTTCCCCTCCCCTGACGTTATTAAGCCATGCGGCCATGTTCTCCGGCGTTGGTCCCGGAAAGGGCGGCCGAAAGGACAACTCCTGGAAACCCGGCTGGAATCAGATCCGCCATAAAACCATTTTTGACCATGCGAAATCCAGCCGTTTTTCCACTGGTTTTTTTTACTCAAAAGAAAAACTTGGGTTTTTGCTTTCAGACGCGGTTGACCAACACAAGTTGGATCCGGATTTTTCAGTTGAAAACGCGGAGGCCTTTTTCAAAAAGCCGGGCCGAAAAAAATTCTGTTTTCTTCATGTCGGCGGACTGGATAGAACAGGGCCGACAGAAGGCTGGCTGTCCAAAGGGTACATGGAAGAGCTGTTTTTCATTGATGAGAGTCTGTCTTCTCTGGTTGAGCTGATCACATCAAAAAAAGGATACCTTCTCATCATCACCAGCGACCACGCCGGACACGGCACGATTCATGGCAGCGATCATCCGGACGACGCAAAGCTCCCTCTGGCGATGGTTTCAGACATTGCTGATCTGGAGCGATACCAGGGAATGGACTATTGTGTCACAAAACTCAAAGCCATGCTGAAAGAGATTCTGAGCTGGTAAGGGCAATGACTGAGAGTAAAGGGATTGCTGACAAAAGTGAGCTTTTTTCTATCCAGACGGTTAACCCTGCAGGGGATATAAAAAATACAAAAAAATTAATACATTGCAAAGCGCCCCGATTGCCAAGGTTATTTTTGAAGGTTTCAGGCCAGGCATTTGGAAAAATCCTTCCGGACCCAAAAATCTTGACACCTGGGGCCGCCCTGTGATACTTTCAGAGCCTTTCTTGATTAACCATTCAAAATAATTGATTTTTATTAAAAGGCTGGGAAAATGGACGATAAAAGCGGACCGGGCGGCCCCCTGGAGGAGAAATCCCTGGACGGGGAGCCGGGGGAGATTATCGATCTGGTGGATGTGGTGTTTGACGATGACGACGGCGGGGAGTTTCCCGAAGAACCGGAGCCTTTGAGAGAAGCGCCCCGGGATCTGGACGCGCCGCCGGGGGACCCGGAGGCTCAGACCGGGGAGGATGTCGCGCTTTCGGAAAAGCAGGTGGAACAGGCCCTGGAACGGGTGATCCGAAACATATTCCAGGAGAAAATCGAGGGAATGTTGGTTCAAGCCGTTGAAAAAACAGTGGAAAAAGAAATCGAACGGATATCGGCGCTTCTGAAAAGCGTTGTGAGCGAACAGGAAAAATAGACCAAGCAAGGAGCGCGACGCCCTATGAGTTCCAATCTGCCTGACAAAGGATATGAGCCCCATGATGTGGAAAAACGCTGGCGGGAAAAATGGGAGGAGAGCCGGCTGTTTTCCGCGGATGAAACCAGCGAAAAACCCGCGTACTCCATTGTGATCCCGCCCCCCAATGTGACCGGGGTTTTGCACATGGGCCACGCGCTGAATAACACGATGCAGGACATCCTGTGCCGCCACAGACGGCTGAAGGGCGACAATGTGCTGTGGATGCCGGGCACGGACCACGCCGGCATCGCCACCCAGAATGTGGTGGAAAGAAGTCTGGCGGAAAAAAACACCGACCGCCACGAGCTGGGCCGGGAGAAATTCATCGAGGCCGTGTGGGAGTGGCGGGAGAAGTTCGGCGGCGCCATCGTGAACCAGCTCAAACACATGGGCGCCTCCTGCGACTGGGAGCGGGAGCGCTTCACCATGGACCAGGGCCTTTCCGAGGCGGTCCGGACGGTGTTCGCCCGGCTTTATCACGAGGGTCTTATCTACCGGGGGAATTACATCATCAACTGGTGCCCCCGGTGCCGCACGGCCCTGGCCGACCTGGAAGTGGAGCATGAGGAGACCGACGGGGCCCTTTACCACATTGAATACCCGTTCCCGGACGGCCCCGGCGGCATTGTGGTGGCCACCACCCGGCCGGAGACCATGTTCGGGGACACGGCGGTGGCGGTCCATCCCGATGACGAGCGCCACAGGGATTTGCCCGCCGAAGAGGTGATTTTGCCCCTGGCCGGCCGCCGCATACCGGTGATCCGGGACGAATACGTGGACATGTCCTTTGGAACCGGGGGGCTTAAAGTCACCCCGGCCCATGATCCCAATGATTTTGAGATCGGCAGACGCCACGGCCTTGAGGAGCTGAAGGTCATTGACGACGACGGAAAGATGATGGCCGGCGCCGGCCGGTTTGAGGGCATGGACCGTTTTGAATGCCGCAAGGCGGCGCTTGAGGAACTTAAGGCCGTCGGCGCGCTCAAAAAGACGGAGCCGCACGACCACAGCGTGGGCCGGTGCTACCGGTGCCGGACCGTTGTGGAGCCCAATTTGTCCCGGCAGTGGTTTGTGAAGGCAAAGCCCCTGGCGGAAAAAGCGGCCCAGGCCGTCCGGGACGGCCGGACCCGGATCATCCCCAAAACATGGGAGAAAACCTATTTCGACTGGATGGACAACATCCGGGACTGGTGCGTGTCCCGGCAGATATGGTGGGGACACCGCATTCCGGCCTGGACGTGCGGCGAATGCGGGGAGACCATCGTGGAGGCCGAGACCCCGTCCTCATGCCCCCGTTGCGAAAGCGCCTCGCTTGAGCAGGAATCCGATGTGCTCGACACCTGGTTCAGCTCGGCGCTGTGGCCCTTTTCCACCATGGGATGGCCCCATGAGACGCCTCTTTTAAAGACCTTTTATCCCACCTCGGTCCTGGTGACCGGGTTTGACATCCTGTTTTTCTGGGTGGCGCGCATGATGATGATGGGGATCCACTTCATGGGGGATGTCCCGTTTAGGGACGTGTATGTCCACGCGCTGGTCCGGGACGAAGAGGGCAAAAAGATGAGCAAGTCCAAAGGCAACGTCATCGATCCCCTGTCGGTCATCGAGCGGCACGGGACCGACGCCTTTCGCTTTACCCTGGCGGCCTTCGCGGCCCAGGGCCGGGACATCAAGATGTCTGAGAAACGGGTGGAGGGATACCGCCATTTTGTCAACAAGCTCTGGAACGCGGCCCGGTTTGTTTTGATGAATATGGACCGGGACGGCGCCGAATCGGAAATGGAGACGGACGCCCTTTTGGAAAAGATGTCTTTGACCGACCGCTGGATCACGCTCAGGCTTTACGAAACCGCGGCGCGGGTGTCCGAGGCCCTGGACCAGCTCCGGTTCAACGACGCGGCGTCGGCGCTGTATCAGTTTGTGTGGCACGAGTTCTGCGACTGGCATCTGGAGGCCGTGAAACCGGCCCTTTACGGAGACGACCCCGACGCCAAAAAAACAGCGACGGCCGTTTTGTTTTCGACCCTGAAGGCCATTGTGACCATGCTCCATCCCTTCATGCCCTTTGTGACCGAGGAGATATGGGACAAGATGTCGGACTCAAAGGGGTTTTTGATCCATGAGCGTTTCCCCGAGCCCCCCTCCCCGATTCCCGGGGCGCTGACCGAGGCCGGCCGGGAGATGGACGCGGTCATGGACGTGATCACGGCGGTTCGAAACATCCGGGGAGAGATGAACATTTCCCCGGGCGTTCCCCTCAAGGCGCTGGTTTGCGCCCGGGATTCGTTTTTTGAAAAAACCCTTTTAAAGCGCCGGGACATGGCGCTGAATCTGGCCCGGCTCAAATCCCTGGAGGTGAAAAAGGGAGAGGTCGAAAAACCCCCGAAAAGCGCTTCGGCCGAGATCAAGGGCGCGGCCTTGTTCGTTTTCCTGGAAGGGGCGGTGGATTTTTCAAAGGAGGCCGCGCGTCTGGAGAAAGAGATCAAAAAACTGGAGCGGGAGATGGCCGTTCATTCCGCAAAGCTCGACAATGAGAAATTTCTGGCCAGGGCCCCGGCGGATATTGTGGAAAAGGTCCGGACCCAGCGCGGGTTTTTGCTCGAAAAGCGCGACAGGCTTAAAGAAAGTCTTTTGAAAATACAAAAACAGGCGTGACGCCCCGGTTTTTTTTTAACCGGTTTTTACAAAAAAAAAAAAGACCCGGCGTGGACAAAGGCGCGCCGGGTCTTTTTGCGTTTATGCCGCGTTTATGGAATATCCGGGGCCGGCGGCGCGATTTCCCCGGCGTTTTCTTCCGCGCCGGGATCGCTGATAATGGTCAAAACCGCCGCCCTGGCGTTGTCCAGGTATTTTTTGGCCAGGGACGATATGTAATCCGTCTCAAAAGACTGGTAATCCTCAATGATGCTCCGGCTCCAGTCCAGCTGCCGGGGATATTTACTCGACCCGGTCATGACGATATCCAGCCAGTAGGCGTTTTTCCGCCTCAGCTCCTTGAGCCTCACCAGGATGGGCTCCACCGCCCGCTGAAGCTCGTCGGCGCTCACCCCATTGGTGGAAAGATCCCCGGCGATTTTCGTCACTTCCCTTTGGATGACTTTGATTTTTTCGGGGTCGGCGTGAACCAGGGTTTTTAAAAGCCCGTATTCGGGGTACACTTTGCTGGACTGGTTGAAGGCCGCCGGGGAATAAGAGGCGCCCAGGGTCTCCCGGATTCTCACCCGAAGCCTTTCGGAGAAAATAGCCCCCAGCACGGAAAACGCCCGGGCCCGTTTGATGTTCCAGATGTCTTCAGTGGGCCAGGCCACGGTCAAAAGACCTTTGGGCAGACGGGTGGGGACCGTGATTTTCCGGATTTGGCCCTCCGGGAACCGCGGCAGCCCCGGGTGTTTTTTCAACCCGGACCCTTTCCGGTCCGGCAGGCTTCCGATGTATCGGGACACCGCCTTGATGACCTGGTCCACGTCCGCGTCTCCGGCCACGGATATTTCAATGGGGTCGTGTCTCAAAGCGGGTTCCACCCAGGCCATGACGTCGTCAATGGAGAGTTTTGAGAACGCATCAAAGCTGTCCGGAATGCCGAATTTTTCATCTCCGCCGGCAAAGAAACGCTCCCCGTGAAGTTTTACGGCCCCGTCAATGGTGGCGGAAAGCCGCCGGTAATCCTGCCTGAAGCGCTCCATGGAAAGCCGGTGGGCTTTTTTTCGAAAAGCCGGGTCCGCGATGTGGGCGTGAAGAAGCTGAAACAAAAGGGGGATTTCTTCAGGAGGGGCCTCCCCTTTCAGTCCGAAGAAGTCCTCGGCCACGTAGAAATGAACGGACGCGTTTTTCCCGGACAGGGCCCGCTCCAGACCGTCCTTGTCCAGGGCGCCCAGACCGCTTTCATTGACCACGGCCCCGGCCAGAATCGCGATGCCTGGTTTTCCGGCGGGCTGGGACAGTTTGCCGTCGCCGAAGGTCAGGTTCACCTGGACCGAGTTGGCGTCAAAATCGGTTTTTTTGATGTTCAAACGGACATGGTTGGCGAAATCCACCTGGAAGATCTCAAGATCGGGGATCCATTTTTTGGACACGATTTTCCCCGCCGTCCCGGGCTCCGGAAGATACGGGAAACGGGGCTTTTCGAGTTTTTTGGGTTTTTCCACAAATGAGGCCATGCTTTTTTCCATCTCATCGTGTATCCGGCGCTCCGGCGGGATTTGGCCTTCGGCCAGGCGGGCGTTTCCCATCACCAGGACCAGTCGATGGTCCGCCTCCCAGGTTTCCCGGAAGGCGTCATGGATGTCCTTTAAGGTCAGGGATTTCAGAAGCGGCGCGAACATCTCTTTTTTCTGGGCCGGGGACATGAACACCTGGTTGTTGTTCAAAGCGAAGATGATCTGCCGGGCCAGCCCCTGGCTGTTTCGTGTGGCGGCCTTTTTCACCCCCAGCTCCAGCATGGCGCCGAAATCTTTTTTCACCCGGTCCAGCTCATGGGACGCGAAACCGTGGGTCAAAGCCCCCCTGAGGGTCTGCTCGATGAGGGCCAGGGATTCTTTCCATTTTTCAGGCTCGCATTCCGCGTATATTTCCGAGTACCGGATGGTTTTGAGATAGGTCCCGGAATCGATGAAAGCCGAGGTGAAGGGCGTTCCCGGCTCCCCCTTGAGGGCCTCCAGGCGGTTTCGGATGATGGCGTCGGCCAGATCCGCCGCAAAGATGTCTTTCCGAAGCGCCGCCGAGTCCGGGGCCGCCGGCGCCTTCCGGGCGGTCTCAATGCTCACGGTGGTGGAGCCGGCCTCCTTTTCGTGGTGATAAAAGGTCTTGATTCCTTTGTGGCGGATGTCCCCGATGTCGGGCCGCCGGATGGGCGCCGCCGGGGCCTTTAAGGACGAAAACTCGTTTTGGATCAAAGCCCCGGCCATTTCCGAGTCGAAATCCCCGACCATGACCAGGATCATGTTGTCGGGCCGGTACCAGGTCTCGTAGAAGGCTTTCAGTTCTTTTCGGCCGGCTTTTGAGATGATCTCTTCGGTTCCGATGGGAAGACGCCTGGAAATGAGGGCGTCGGGAAACTCAAATTCCAGGGAGGACACCAGGGTCCGGTATTCCACGGAGTCCCGGGTTCGCTTCTCGGCGATGACCACCTTGCGCTCCCGGTCGATCTCTTTGTCCAGCAAAAGGGCCCCCGCCGCGAAGTCCTTGGCCGCCAGAAGGGCTTTGGCGATGGTTTTTTGGGACCCGTCGGGCAGAATAATGTCATACACGGTTTTCTCAAATCCGGTGTGGGCGTTGACATCCGGGCCGAAGCTCATTCCGATGGACTGGAAATATTTGATCAGCTCCCCGGGTTTAAAATAGTCGGAGCCCCTGAAAAGCATGTGCTCCAGAAAATGCGCCAGCCCCCTTTCCGGGCCCGTCTCGTTCAAAGACCCGGCCTGGACGTTGAGATGAACGCTCACCCGGTCCCTGGGCTCCCGGTTTTTCATTAAAACATAACGGAAACCGTTTTCCAGACGCCCGTAAACCGACTGGGGATCGGGCGCGAGATCGCTGGTTTCATGGGGCCACTGGGGCGCCCGGGCCTCCTGGGCGGCCCGGGAAACGCCGGTGAAAAACAGGCATGCCAGGATCAGCGCCGACAGGGCGGCGGTTTTGATCCTTTGATTTTTAAAGCCGCGGGCATTTTTTAACACACAGGCGGGCATGGTTTTAAAAGCTCCTTTTTGATGATGATTATGGAAAATGATAAAGTCGTCAAAAAACGCTTAGAGGGATTCTTTCGCCCTCCTGAACCCGGGCAGCGCCTTTGTGATCACATCGTCGTCCACGCAAAAGGCGATCCGGAAATGACCGGGGGTCCCGAACCCGGAGCCCGGCACCGTGAGAATCAGCTCCTCCTGGAGTTTTCGCACAAATTCCACGTCATCGGGAATCGGGGATTTGGGAAACAGGTAAAACGCGCCGGCCGGCCGGGTGAACTCATAGCCGCAGTCGGCCAGGCCGTCGCTTAAAAGCGTCATTTTGGCCGCGTATTGGGAGATATCCACGCCGGCGCCCTGGATGGCGCCCACCACCCGCTGCATCAGGGCGGGCGCGTTGACAAAACCCAGAATCCGGTTGGCGATGGCCATGCCCCCCAGAAGCGCCTTCCGGTGGGTCGCCTTTGGACTCACCGCCAGAAACCCGATGCGCTCGCCGGGAATGGAGATGTCCTTGGAGTAGGACGTGGCCATGATGGTCTCATCATAGCACGAGAAAATGCCCGGAACCGTTTTTCCGTCATAGACGATTTTCCGGTAGGGCTCGTCGGAAATCAGGTAGATGGTCTTTCCGGACGCCTTTCCCCGCCCGGCCAGAAGACGGCCCAGCTTTTTGAGGTCCTCTTCCGGGTACACCTGCCCCGAGGGATTGTTGGGGGAGTTGATCAAAACCGCCTTGGTTTTGTCCGTGAGGGCTTTTTCGATTTCGTCCAGGTCCAGGTGAAAATCCGGCTTTGTGGGGACGGTTTTGAGAACCCCGCCGTGGTTGCCCACATAATAGCCGTATTCCACGAAAAAAGGAGTCGGGGAGATGACCTCGTCCTCGGGGTCGAGAATGGCTTTGAAGATGGCGTTCAAGGCCCCCGAGGCCCCGCAGGTCATGATGACGTCCTCGCCGGAAACCGCCACGCCCTGCTCCTCGGTCAGGTATTGGGCCACGGCGTCCCGGACATGGGGGTACCCGGTGTTGGGCATGTATCCATGATACATCTCAACGTCTGATATCTCATCGGATCCCACCATATTTTTCAGGGCGTCCCGAAACTCCCGGGGCGGTTTGATGTTGGGATTTCCCAGGCTGAAATCAAACACATTCTCAGCGCCGTGAAGGGCCTTCAGCCGGGCCCCGTCCTCAAACATCTTTCGTATCCAGGATGATTTTTCAATGATTTTTTCCACGTGTTTTGCGATGGTCATGACAGCCTCTCCGTAAAGTTATACGCTTTCAACCGATTTAAGTTCCGGGATTTCTTTGAGCAGGGTTTTTTCGATGCCGTTTTTCAGGGTCATCTGGGACATGGGGCATCCCGCGCACGCCCCCTGGAGCCGCACCCGGACCGTTCCGTCCACAATGTCCACCAGCTCCACATCTCCCCGGTCCGCCTGTAAGACGGGCCGTATTTTATCCAGAACGCTTTCCACTTTTTGTTTCATGGCTTCTTGCATGTCTGTTTCTCCTGTTTGAGTTTCATAGAGTTTATTGAGTTTGCGGTCTTCACCCATCCGCCCGGTCTTCATAGAATTTTTTCCGGAATTTTTCGAATTCGTCCCGGATGATGGCGGCCCTCATTTCTTTCATCAGATCCAGGTAATAACGCAGGTTGTGAATGGTGTTGAGCCGGTACGCCAAAAGCTCCCGGGACATGAACAGATGCCTCAAATACGCCCGGGAAAACTGCCGGCATGTCCGGCAGCCGCAATCCGGGTCCACGGGCCCGGTGTCATGGGCGTATCGGGCGTTTTTGATGTTCATGGAGCCGCGCCGCGTGAACAGTTTGCCGTTTCGGGCGTTTCGGGCCGGCATCACGCAGTCGAACATGTCGGCCCCCAGGGCCGTGAGTTCCACCAGGTTTTCAGGGGTCCCCACCCCCATGATGTATTTGGGCTTGCGGCGGGGCAGAAGCGGAAGGGACAGGTCCGCCGTCTCAAGCATCAGGTCCGCGGGCTCCCCCACGCTCAGGCCCCCCAGGGCGTGGCCGGCGAAGCCCATTTCGGCCATGGACTCGGCGGCGCGTTTTCTCAAATCCGGAAACATGCCTCCCTGGACGATTCCGAACAGCTCGCCGCCCCGCTTTTCCCGGGTCTCTTTCCATCTTTCCAGGCACCGTTTCGCCCATCGCTCCGTGAGGTCCAGGGCGTCTTCGGCCTCTTTTTTTTCCGCCGGGTATTTCACGCACTGGTCCAGGCACATCATGATGTCCGAGCCCAGGACCCGCTGGATGTCGATGACGCCCTCGGGCGTCAGGGTGTGGGCGGAGCCGTCGATGTGGGACTGGAACGTCGCGCCATTTTCAGTTATTCTGGCCAGTTTTGCAAGGGAAAATATCTGAAACCCCCCGCTGTCGGTGAGGATGGGGCGGCGCCAGCCCATAAAATCATGGAGGCCGGAAAACAGATCGATGATCTCAAGCCCCGGCTTGAGATACAGGTGATAGGCGTTGCCCAGTATAATATCGGCCCCGGTTTCCACAATATCTTCGGGCGACAGGGCCTTGACCGAGGCCAGGGTGCCCACCGGCATGAACGCCGGGGTCTTGACGACCCCCCGGGGGGTGAAAACGGCCCCGGCCCGGGCCCTTGAGTCCCGGGACTCGGCGATGATTTTAAATGAAAAGGGTCCGACGCTCATGTCGTGGTCCTGCCGGTTTGTGAAAATGTTTGTGTGAACGGACACAATAAGTTATGACAGCCTGCGCTGAAAGTCAACGACTGTCAGGCCTTAAGGTTTTCTTTTTGAATGAAAAATCGGACTTGAGGCGGACGAAGCGTTGTCAGTTCAGAGCGGAAAGCCAGTTTGCGGCGCCGGCGACAAGGATGGAGTTGGAGCCGTTTTTGATCTTTCTGGCCGTGTTTTTTCGGTTGACAAGCTGAACGGCCGGGACATTTAAGATGTTTTGAAACTTGATCAGATTGGGATTCGTCCTTGTTTCCGTCAGCTTTGTCTCCACCATGAATCGGGGTTCTTTGTTTTCAGTGACAAGAAAATCGACCTCCTGTTTTTCTTTGTTCCGAATGTGCCACAGATCATAATCTCCCAGGCCGAAGTCTTTCCACAGGGTCGTGGCGCGATGTAATTCAACGGCCACCATGTTTTCGAATCGAAGGCCCTCGTCCTGTGTCCGGCAATAGTCATAAAAATATATTTTCGGCTCTTTCACAAGACTTCTGGCCAGGCGTCTGCTGAAGGGGCGAATTTTGAAGACGAGAAAGAAACGCTCAAAAAGATCAATCCATGAAGACACTGTTTTGTGAGACACCCCCAGTGTTCGCGCCAGGCTTGACGCTGAAAACGGACTGCCGACACAGCGGGAAAGCATGGCGTACAGGGTTTCCATGGCGTCCATCTGTCTGACAGCGAATTCATCCCGTATATCGTCCCGGATCACCTGGCTGTGATATGTTCGCGCCCATCTTCGGTAGGCGGTTTTCGACCCTTTGAGAAAAGGCTCCGGAAATCCGCTCATATGGAACATGGTCTCCCATGCCTCCTCGGCGTCTCGGATTCTTTCGGGAATTTCCAGAATTCGACTGACATCCTCCAGCCCCGTGCCCGAGGCAAACATTTCTCCCAGGGTAAACGGATGAAGATGAAAATGCAGGTATCGGCCCGCCAGTGAGTCCCCTTTTCTTCGAGACAGATCCAAACGACCGCTCCCGGTCACAAGAAAACGGAATTCATCGGCATATCCGTCGTATATTCCTTTCAGGTAGTTTTTCCAGTCGCGGTGTTTATGAATTTCATCCAGAACGATGAGGGGAAGAGAATTCTTTTTTCTGTCGACTTCTTCCTCGAAAAATGTCGGGTTTTCCAGGAGCCTGGCTTTGTTGGCCTGAATATCATAATTGAAGTAGAGGGAGGATGGCTCCGGAGCGGCGATGCTTTTGGCAAGCGTCGTTTTTCCGGTCTGGCGGGGGCCGGATATAAACACCATGTTTTTTTCGCTGTTGAATTCGGCCCATATGTTCTGATAATACATTCGTTTTTTCATATTGACCAAATTAACATGAACTTCCAAAAAGTCAAGACTAAATGGAAGTCTATTTCCAAAAAGTCAAGACCAAATGGAAGTTCACTTCCAAAAAGTCAGGCTTTTTTTTTTGCCTGCTCACAGCATCCCCATGAGGCGTCGGCGGATAATGGATTCGGCCTCGGACATGACGCGGTCCATCAGCTCGGCGCAGGTGGGAATGTCATGAATCAGGCCGGCGACCATGCCGCATGACCACGCCCCGACGTCCACCTCGCCTTTCATCATGACCGCCGGATAAACCCCGGCCACCTCCTCGATGATGTCCTCAAAGGAAAGTTTCTCACCTAAGGATTTTTCTTTTTCAAGCAGCCGCTCCACCGCCTCGTTGTTCAGGACGCGCTCGGTGTTTCTAAGCGGCCGCATCACCAGGCGGGTGTCCAGCTCGGTGGCCGCCAGGATGGCCTGTTTCACATTGTCATGAACCGGAGCCTCCCGGGTGGCGATGAACCGGGTGCCCATGTTGACGCCGTCGGCGCCCAGGGCCAGGGCCGCGGCCAGGCTTCGCCCGTCCGCCATGCCGCCGGAGGCCAGAAAGGGAATTTCCAGCTCATCCGCCGCCCGGGGAAGCAGGATCATGTTGGGGATGTCGTCCTCTCCCGGATGGCCGCCGCACTCGAACCCGTCCACGGACACGATGTCGCATCCTATTTTCTGCGCCGTCAGGGCGTGGCGGACCGACGTGCATTTGTGGATGATTTTCACTCCCGCGTCCTTGAGCCGGGGAACATGGTCTTTGGGATTTCGTCCGGCCGTCTCCACAATCTTGACCCCGCTGTCGATGATGGCCTGGATATAGCCGGGATAATCCGGCGAGACCACCGCCGGCAGAAAGGTCAGGTTCACCCCGAACGGTTTGTCGGTCATGGCCCGGCACCGCTCGATTTCCTCGGCCAGGTCTTTTGGGGTGGGCTGGGTCAGGCCGGTGAGGATTCCCAGGCCCCCGGCGTTGGAGACCGCCGCCGCCAGCTCGGCGAACCCCACATAATGCATCCCGCCCTGGATGATGGGCCGCTCGATGTTCAAAAGCTCCGTGACGCGTGTCTTCATGAATCGCTCCTTCCTGATATGAGGGGTTGAAAGATGTCGTGATCCGTTATTTTTTATTTTTCTGAAAAAAAGATGTCGCCGTAGTAAGCCCGGGCGTGTCCATGGGAATTGTCCGTGTCCGTCATGATCGCGACCGCGTCAATGAACTGAACATCGGCTCCGAACAGCCGCTTCATATCCTCATACACATTTCTTTTCTCACGGCGCCAGACGGATGACGGGTCGCGCCGGTCCCGCAGGGCCATCATCATGGAGTTTTTTCCGACAAAAGCGTTTTCCCATATGTCGCCTTTCATGGCCCGGCCGGCCCACACATAGTTCACCGCGCGGGTTTTCCATATGAATATTCCGCCGTGGACCACGACATAAATTCTCAGCGCGTAATCATCCCCGGCCTTGATGGTCTCATCCTCAATGTCCAGGGGGGTCTCAATCCTCCAGGCCCAGTTTAAAAAAGGGAATTTTCGGATGTCCACGCGGATCTTTCGAATCAGCGCCGAGGCGCCGTCCCGGCTTTCGGCCAGCAGGGCCCCCTCGCCGTCTGTCTGAGACAACCGGTATGCGGTTGAGTTTTTAAACTTTTTCTCTTCCCATCCCTCCAGTCCCGCCCCCGCGAAGTCCGAGACTTTGAGGACGCCCGCCAGGCAGTCCCCGGCCATGGACAGAAGCAAAAAGCAGACGAGCGCCGCGACGGTTTTTTTTCTCATTTTTCCCCCTGACACGATGATGATTGAAGACGTCGGGTCGCGGCCCGAAACCCGGTTTCCGGGCCTGTCCCAGTCATATTACAGACGCCCCGGAAAGTCAACGCATGCCGCCCGGGTTTTGTCACTCAATATACATGGCGTCGCCATAGCTGTAAAAGCGGTATCTTTCGTCGATGGCCGCCTGATACGCCGAGAGTATGAGGTCCCGGCCCGCGAAGGCCGACACCAGCATCAGCAGGGTGGATTCGGGAAGATGGAAGTTGGTGACAAGGGCGTCCACCGCCTTGAAGCGGTGGCCGGGATAGATGAAAAGATCACATTTTGCCGACCCGGGCCTGATTTTGCCGTCGGCGCCGGCCGCGTGCTCCAGGGTCCGGACGCAGGTGGTGCCCACTGAAACGATCCGCCCCCCGTTTTCCCTGGCGTGGTTGATGACGTCCGCCGAGGCGTCCGGAATGTGGCTCCATTCGGGATGCATCCGATGCTTTCGGATGTCGCGCGCCCGGACGGGCAGAAAAGTCCCGTGGCCCACATGCAGGGTGACGGGCGCGATTTTCACTCCCCGGGAGTTAAGGCGCTTGAAGATGTCGGTTGAAAAATGGAGCCCGGCGGTGGGAGCCGCCACCGCGCCTTTTTTCGAGGCGTAGATGGTCTGGTAGGCGGACGGGTGGTCCACGCCGTCATCCTTTTCCCTCCTGCTTTCGATGTAGGGGGGAAGGGGGACGCGGCCGGCGCGCTCGATGGTCTCAAGGTCCGCCGCGCCCGGGAACACAAGGTCGCACACGCCGTTCTCACCATGTTTTTCGACCCGGGCCTTTAATCCGTTTTCAAAAAAAATCCATGTCCCGACACCCGGTTTTTTGGAGGCTTTCACCATGCATTGAAAGGTTAAATCGCCGCTTTGAAAAGCCGTCCTGACGGCTTCCGGGTAATTGACAATGAGGGCCTCCACCTTTCCGCCGGTCTCTTTTTTCCCCATAAGCCTCGCGCGGATCACCCGGGTGTCGTTGATGACCAGAACGTCGCCCGGGGACAGAAAGTCCGGGATTTCGTAAAACTCCCGGTGGGAGAAGGTTTTTTGGGCCCGGCTCACGGCCAAAAGCCTGGAGCGGTCTCTTTGGGCCGCGGGTTTCAAGGCGATGAGGTCCTCGGGCAGGTCATAGTGATAGTCTTTGAGGGAATGCAAAAAAGGCTCCGTGTTATTTGTTTTAAAAACCGGTTGGATATTTGTAGCGCCACGCCCCCTGTTTTGTCAAATTTGGCTTGACTAATTCCGTTTGTCATACCATAATGCGGCGGTTTGATGGAAAATGGCCCCAAAGCCCCGGGGTTTGGCCCGCGAGGCGGCCCGGGGGCCTCGAAACAATCAGGTCGTATTGGAAATCTTTTTTCATGGAATTTGAACCGGTCATCGGGCTTGAGGTTCACGCCCAGCTGAAAACAGAATCGAAAATTTTTTGCGGGTGCTCCGCCGCCTTTGGCGCGCCTCCCAATTCCCATACCTGCCCGGTGTGTCTGGGCATGCCCGGGTCCCTTCCGGTCCTCAACAGCAAAGTGGTGGACTACGCCCTTCGCATGGCGCTGGCCATGGACTGCCGGATCAACCGGGAGAACCGTTTTGCCCGGAAGAATTATTTTTACCCGGACCTTCCCAAGGGATACCAGATATCGCAGTATGAGATTCCCATCGCCGAGCATGGCCATATTGACATTGAGGCCGGGGGAAAAATCCGCCGAGTGGGCGTCACCCGGATTCATATGGAAGAGGACGCGGGAAAGCTCACCCACGATCCCGGTCGTGACCGGAGCCTGGTGGATTTTAACCGGACGGGCGTGCCGCTCATTGAAATCGTCAGCGAGCCGGACATCCGCTCGCCGGAGGAGGCCGGGGCTTACTTAAGAGAGATTCGGATGATCTTGAGGCATCTGGGGATTTGCGACGGAAATATGGAGGAGGGGAGTTTTCGCTGCGACGCCAATATATCCCTGCGCCCCAAAGGGGAAAAGACCCTGGGGACCCGGACCGAGCTGAAAAATATCAATTCGTTTAAACACATTGAAAAGGCCCTTCAGTACGAAATTCGCCGTCAGGCGGGCATTTTGACCGAAGGCGGAAAAATTGTCCGGGAGACATTGCTTTGGGACGCCGCCAAAAACCGGGCCGCGTCCATGCGGGGAAAGGAAGAGGCCCACGATTACCGGTATTTTCCGGACCCGGACCTGGTTCCCCTGGTCATTGACCCGGATATGCTGGCCGCCTCCGAAAAAGAGGTTCCCGAGCTTCCCGGCCCGAGGATGAGGCGGTTTGAGGAGGCGTTTTCGTTTTCCCGCGAGGACGCCCGGCGCCTGGTTTCGGAAAAGGAGCTGGCGGATTTTTTTGAAGACTGCCTGAAAAGCTTAAACGACCCGAAACAGTTGAAAAACTGGATCATGGGACCCCTCCTGGGCCTTTTGAACGCCGGGGGAAACACCATCGCCGATCTGCCCGTGTCCCCGGAAAGCTTCGCCGCGCTGGTCCGCTTTGTGGCCGATGGAAAAGTCGGGGCCGCCCCGGCCCGTTCCGTTTTGGAGGAAATGGCCGAAACCGGCGCCGATCCCGGGGAGGTCATCAGGGAAAAAGGACTGGCGCAGGTCACCGATTCTTCGGCCATCTCGGATCTGGCGGACGACATTTTGTCCCGTTTTGAAAAAGAGGCGGCTGAGTATAAAAACGGAAAAACAAAGCTGCTGGGATTTTTCGTGGGGCAGGCCATGAAAGAAACCCGGGGAAAGGCCGACCCCAAACTTGTGAGCCGGACCATCCGGGAGAAGTTGGAGGAGTCTTAGGGTTTTCTCAAAAATCAGTTATTTTTGAGCGAGCCCTTATGACTCGTTTAAGAAACGCCGGAGCGTTTCATGTTGGATTTTTACGACGCCGTGAAAAAACGAAGGAGGTTTTTTTGAAAAAAAAGTTTCATATCAAAGCGAAAATTTTCTGTCTTCTGGCCGCCGCCCTTTTTATGGCGGCCCCGGGCCCCATGAAGGCCGCGCCTTCAGACCCCGCCCATGTGGCGGTGTTCCCCTTTCAGGTTCATTCCAATGAAGACATCTCATACCTGGTCAACGGCATTGTCGATATGCTGTCTTCCCGTTTTTTCAATGAGGAAAAGGTCCTGGTCGTTTCCCGGGAGAAAGTGGACAAAGCCCTTGCCGGCGCTTTGCTGTCCCGGATGACCCAGGAAGAGGTCGTTCGGATCGGAAAAGATCTGGGCGCCGATTACGTGATCTACGGCAGCGTCACCCATCTGGAAAAAGCGTCAAGCATCGACGCCAGGGCGGTGGATGTGTCCGGCGAAAAATCTCCGGTTTTGTTTTACAAACAGTGCGACACCCTGGGAGAGGTGATCGAGGGCGTCAACCGGCTGGCCATGGACGTGAGGGAAAAGATGTTCGGCGTTCCGTCGCCCCTGGCGGCCGCGCCGCCCGAGCCTGGGTCCGGGCCGGCCGTTGAGCCGGTTGAAAAGGCCCCGGCCCCGGAAAAGGACACGTACGATCATCCCGAGGAAAAATACGCCGCCAAAACCCGGAAGCTGGAGGAAAACAGTCTCTCCCGGGAGACCGGACTCACCCCCGTCGCCGTCTCTCTTCCCCAAAAAGAGATCGCTGAATTTTTGAAAAGCAAAAATTTCAAAGACGAATTCAAGGGCATGGCCGCGGGAGATGTGGACGGAGACGGGAACGTCGAGACAGTGATGATTTCCGGAAGGAAAATATACATCTATCGGATCAAGGGTGAGACATTTTCAAAGGTCAAAGAGATCGACGGCCCCAGGCATCAGAAGTATATATCGGTGGATGTGGCCGATATTAAAAAAGACGGCCGGGCCGAGATATTTATCACCCGGGTCAGGACCGACTCCAAATCCATTGAATCCTTTGTTCTGGAGTGGAACGGAAAGGATTTTGAAAATATCCACCGGGAGAAAAACCGCTATTACCGGATCATCCGCCATCCCGAGCGCGGAGAGATTCTCGTGGTCCAGAAAGCCGGGATCGGCGAGGTTTTCCTGCCTGGAATTTTCGAGGCCGCCTGGGACGGCGCCGCTTACTCGCTTCTGGACCGGATAAACGCTCCCAAGTCGGCCTTCCTGTACGGGCTCTCCCTGGGGGACATCGCCGGCGACGGCCGCGTCCGGGCCATTGTCATGGGCAAGGACGATTACATCCGGGTGTTTGACGACTCCGGAGCCAGGGAATGGAAAAGCGAGGACCATTACGGCGGAAGCGAAAGCCACCTGGACGACTCGGGGAAAACAGAGTCCGCCAATCGGGTTTACCTGCCCCAGCGAATTCTTCTGACCGACATGGACCGAAACGGCTCCCAGGAGGTGATCACGGTGAAAAACGACTCCAAGGCGGGTCGGGTTTTCACCAAGTACCGTTTCTACAACCGGGGACAGTTTGAGTCTCTTTCATGGGACGGACTTGGGCTTTCGCCCATATGGTCCACGAAGAAGCTGTCCGGGTACATCTGCGATTTTGCCGTGGGCGATCTGGACAACGACGGGAAGATGGAGGTGGTGGCGGCCGTGGTCATGAAGCGGAGCCGTCTGTTTAAAAAAGGCTCCAGCGCCGTCGTGGTGTACGACCTTCACTGACGCGCCGCGTCATCAGGGCTTCTGGACGGCCGCCGGGATTGAAACCCGGCACGCCGTCCATTGACCCTGGACGCTTTCCATTTCGACCTCTATTTCAAATTCCGAGGCGATGTCATTGACGATGGCAAGTCCCATGCCCATGCCGTCCTCCATTTTTTTGGTGGTGTAAAAAGGCGTCATGCACCGCTGAAGGGTCTCTTCCCCCATTCCCACGCCGTTGTCCCGGACTTCAAACACCACGCGTTTCCCAAAGGGGTCCCATGAAAGGGCGATGGATATTTTTTTCCGGTAGCCCGCGGGCGCTTTTTTCGCTTTTTCCCTCATCGCGAAAAGAGCGTTGTTTAAAAGATTGATGACAATTCGCTCGAATTTCTGCGGGTCCACTCCGGCCGGCGGGATCCCCCTTTCCAGGTCCATTTCCACGGCGATTTCATGCATTCGGAATCGCTCCCTGAAGAATGACAGGGCCAGTCCCAGCGGCTCCCGGAGGTTTGAGACGCCCGGCGCGTCGGCGTTTTTCCGGGCAAAGGAGTTGATCGTCTCCGTGATGGAATAAACGCGGTCCAGCTGGCGAAGGATCTTGTCGCAGGATTTTTTCATAACGCCGCCGTCTTCTTTTGTGGAAAAATACTCCGAAATCCCCCCGGCCGCCGCGTTGATAATGGACAGCGGCTGGTTCATTTCATGGGCGATGCCCGCCGTCATCTCCCCCAGCGCGGCGAGCCGGCAGGATTGAAGGAACTTTTTTTTCATTTCCGCGGTTTTTTTCTCTTCCCCATTTTTTTCAGACATGTCCTGCCAGACGCACAGAACCCCGGCGGACTCCTTTTTCCCGGGGCCGTTTAAGGGAATGAACTTGATATTCAACGGCCGCTCTTTTCCCTTCAGACAGATTTTTTTTTCAAAGAAAGACACGGGCCTTTGGCGTGAAAGGGCTTTTTGGATGGAGGCGTGAAAAAATTCCGCGTCCTTTTTTTCAAACGGCAGCTCAAAGAGGGTTTTGCCGATCATGTCCCCGGGATTTTCAATTCCCGAGGCATGGGCGAACTCCCGGTTGCATCCCGAATGAGCCAGGTTTGGGTCCTGCCAGAACATGGCCTGGCGGGTGTGATTCATAATGGCGGCGAAAAGCTCCCCGGATGACGAAAAATCATCATCCGGGCCGGTTTTCTTTTCATGTGTCATTTTTCCCCCGGGGCCGTGAGGCCTTTGTGTGAAATAAAAAACGCTTCATGGGCTCTTTATATTTTTTTAGGCGGGCTCAGGCAATGACTATGGTGGCATAAATTAGGAAAAAAAAGGAAAAATAAGGAAAAAATCTTGACATGGCAGGGGTCGGACACGCCCCATGCCTTCAAAGGGACAGGGATGCCCCCCGGGCTTACAGGCGGTCCAGCAGTTTTTCATGAATGCGCTCAAAGCCGCCGTTTGACATGACCAGCGCGATATCCCCGGGCCGGGCGCCGGCCGCGATAAAATCCACGATGGCGTCGGCGTTGGAGAAATAAAAGGCCTCTTTTTGGCGTTTTTGAAGATCCGAGACCAGCTTTTGGGATGAAAAGCGTATCTTTTCGGGCAGCGTGTCCAGGAAAGGGGGCTTTCGGACGCACACGACATCGGCGCGGTCAAAGGACAGGGGGTAATGGCTTTGGAACACGTTCCGCCTGCTGGAGTGGGTCCGGGGCTCGAACACCGCGATGAGGCGGCGGCCGGGATAGGCCGATTTCACCCCGTCCACGGTTTCCCGGACCGCCGTGGGGTGGTGGGCGAAATCATCTATCACCGTCACGCCGTTTTTGACCCCGCGAATCTCCTGCCGCCTTTTGACCCCCTTGAACGCGGCCAGGGCGCTTTTGATAATTCGCCGGGGAACGCCCAAAAGATGGGCCGCGGCGATGGCGGCCAGGGCGTTTAACATGTTGTGGCGGCCCACCATGGGAATGCGGAAGTCGCCGAAAAACTCTCCATGCCGGAAAACGGAAAAGGAGGATTTTCCCGGCCCCGGGGAAAAGCGTCCCAGGCTCCAGGGGGAGCGCCGTTTCAGGCCGTACAGCTCCGAGGGGCGGTCCCGTCCCGCGAGCAGGCGGGCGATGTTTTCGTCGCCGTCAAAGGCCAGAAGGGTTCCGTCAGGCGGCAGGATGGAGATAAAGGCGTCAAAGGCGGCCATGACATGGTCCAGGTCTGTGAAAATGTCTGCGTGATCAAACTCCACGGATGTGAGGATGGCGATGTCCGGGGCGTAGTGAAGGAATTTGGAGCCCTTGTCGAAAAAGGCCGTGTCGTACTCGTCGCCTTCGATGACGATGTGGGGGCCTTTGCCGTCCCGGTGGTTGGAGTCAAAATTGCCCAGGATCCCCCCGATCATAAAGGAGGGGTCCAGCCCGGCCTCATGGAGGATCCACGCCGCGAGGGACGAGGTGGTGGTTTTTCCGTGGGAGCCCGCCGCCACGATGGATGTTTTCCCGGCGGCCATAAAGTGGGAGACGGCCTGGGGCATGGAGCAGAAAAAAAGCCCGAGACGCCGGAGTTCCCGGGCCTCGGGGTTGTCTTTTCTCACCGTGTTGCCCACCACCACGAGGTCCGGGGCCGGGGAAAGATTCCGGGGGGAGTAGGCGTTGGTCACGGGAATGTTTTTTCGGGCCAGAAAATCGCTCATGGGGGGATAGACGTTTTCATCCGACCCCGTGACGTCATGGCCCCGGTCTTTGAGCATGCAGGCCAGCGCGCCCATGCCGGTCCCGCACGCTCCGATGAGATGGATTTTTTGGACGTTTTCCGGAATCCGGTTTCGTCCGGCCGTCATTGGCTCCGGTCTGTGATTTGGGGCTTTTCCGTTTTTTCCTTCGGGTCTGTCACCTGACAGGCGTCCCTCACTCATGTGGAAATGCCCATTTTCGGCAGGATCACCGCCTGCATGAGATACCACAGGCCGATGATGGCCACAACAATCAGCAGATCTTTCATATTGGACTCCTTATGATGGATTTTGTCGTGTGTATATACCATAAAACGGCGAAAAAAAATATCGGATTTTTTACGACGCCGTCAAAGTTCGTCCCCTGTCCGGAAGGGGCCATTAAGGGCCGCTGGGGCCGAAAACGGCGTTCCACACGCGGCGGACCCTTTGGCGCATCGGCTGGAAACGCTCTTCCGGCAAAAGGCCGGGCGCTTCCCGGAGGTTGAGCCGGTGAATGAGAGAGCGGAAGGCCAGGCAGGCGTGTCTCAGGGAATGGGCCGCGTTCGGGCTGATGACCCGGGTCTCCATCAGGGCGCCGATGAGGCGCACATTGTCGGTGAAGGCCGCAAGCCCGGGTTTTTCACGGGCCTTTAAAAGGGTGAGAAACTGGACGATGAACTCGATGTCCACCAGGGCGCCTTCGCCCTGCTTGATGTCGAAATGGCCGTCTTTTTTCTTGATCCGGGTTTGGCGCATCCGTTCCCGCATGTCAGCGACCTCCCGGCGCAGATCGGCGGTTCGCCGGGGCCGGCAAAGGGCCTCTTTGCGAATTTCTGAAAACCGGTCCATCAGCTCCGGATCGCCGCAGATGGCCCTGGCCCGGACCATGGCCTGGGCTTCCCATGTCCAGGCGCGGTTTAAATGGTACTCCCGAAAGGCGTCGATGTGGCTCACCAGGGCCCCGGCCGAGCCGCTGGGCCGCAGCCGCATGTCGATCTCATAGATGTTCCCCGCCGCTGTGCGGGAGGTGAGCATGGTGATGATCCGCTGGCCCAGGCGGGCGAAGAACTGGGCGTTGTCCATGGGGCGGTCCGGGCCGCCGGTTTCCCCGGGCTCGGCGCAATGAAGGAAAACCAGGTCGATGTCCGAGGCGTATCCCAGCTCCAGGCCTCCGAGCTTGCCGTAGGCGATCACGGCGAATCCCCGGTCCGGGCGGGGATTTTTGTCTGACCAGGAGGGCCGGCCGTGTTTTTTTTCAAGGCGGTCGCGGCAAAGCGCCAGCGCCTGCTCCAAAATCGCCCCGGCGATGTGGGAAAGATGATCGCTGACCTTCATAAGGGGGATGGCCCCTGAGATGTCGGCCGCCGCCACCCGAAGCATGTTCACCTGCCTGAAAATGGCCAGGGTCTCCATCTGGCGCTCCAGATCATCCGGGTCCAGGGCGCCGGCCACAGAGTCCATCCTTTGTTTCAGACCGGTCCGGTCCGGGGGCGAGTAAAGGGTCCGGGGGTCCAGAAGCTCGTCCAGAAGCGCGGGGTTTTTGGACACAAAGGACAAAATCCACGGGCCGGCCGAAAAGAGGCGGATGAGATGCCGGAGCGCGGAGGGATTTTCCACAAGAAGCGACAGGTAACAGGCCCGTCTTTCAATGGCGTGGATAAAATCCAGGATTCGCACGGCGGCCGACGAAGGGTCGGGCGCCGTGGATGTTTCTTTGAGCGCGGCCGGGACCAGCCGGTCCAGAAGTTTCCGCGCTCCCGATCCCAGGGACCGGGTGGCCGCCGATCCCTTTAATCCTTTGAGCCGGTCCAGCACGGCCCCGGGGTCGGGATAGCCCGCCGCCTTAAGAGCGGCCCCGGCCGCCGAATCGTCCCCGGGGCGGCGCCACACGCTTTTCAAGGCGTCCAGGCCCGGGTCTGTGTCTTTTTTTTCATCTTCCGGGGTCAAAAGCCGGCTGAAATGGTGGTGGACGTCGGCCATTTTTTCCCCCAGGGCTGATTCAAAAACGTCCCACTCCGAAAAACCCAGGGAAGCGGCCAGCCGTTTTCGGCCCGAAGGGTCCCGGGGAAGGTCATGGACTTTTAAATCGGAAAATTCCTGGAGCCGGTTTTCCGTCATCCGCAGGAACACATACGCCCGGTGAAGCTCCTCCCTGACTTTCGCGGGGATGAGGCCTTTTTTTTCAAGGACGCTCAGCACATTCAGGATGCTCCGGTCCTGAAGGTCCGGGGATATGCCTCCCCGGATCAGCTGAAACACCTGGCCGAAAAATTCCACCTCCCGTATGCCGCCGGGGCCCAGCTTGATGTTGGCCGCCATTTTTTTGCGTTTCACATCCAGGGAGATCATGTGTTTCATGTCCCTTAAGGACTCAAAGGCGCCGAAGTCAAGGTAACGCCGGAAAACAAAGGGTTTGAGCGTGTCCATGAGCCGACGGCCCGCGATTTTATCCCCGGCCGCCACCCGGGCCTTGATCATGGCGTAGCGCTCCCATTCCCGGCCGTGGCGCTGGTAATAATCCTCCATGGCCCCGAAGCTCATGACCATCGGGCCGCTCTCCCCGTGGGGACGAAGTCTCAGATCGATCCTGAACACAAATCCGTCCGGGGTTTTCTCTCCCAGCGCCCGGGTCAAAAGGGTGGCCAGGCGGTTGAAGAACTCTTCGTTTTCAATGGTTTTTTCTCCGCCCGAGGTCCGGCCCGGCTCCGGGTGGGCGAATATCAGGTCGATGTCCGAGGAAAAGTTCAGCTCCCGGCCCCCGAGCTTTCCCATCCCCAGGACCACCATTCCCTGGGGCGTTTTGTCCGCGGAAACCGGGGTCCCCCATTTGGCGGACAGGTCCCGGGTCAAAAGGGACAGGGGCAAATCCAGGCAGGCGTCGGCCAGGTCGGAAAGACCGCGCATGGTCTCAAACAGGTCGGCCCGGTCCGACAGATCCCGCCAGGCGATTCGAACCATTTCCCGGTTTCTGAATTGTCGTAAAAGCCGCTGAAGGTCCGGAAAGGCGATGGGAGGGTCCTGGGACCCGGGGAGCAGGGCGCTCAGGCGTTTTTCGTATTCCCCGGGGGGGTAAGGCGCGTGGAGGTCTCCGCTTTTTACAAGACGGGAAAAGGCCTTTGGGCTCCGGGCCATGTATCCGGACACAAAGTCGCTGAAGGACGAGACTTTTTCCGCCTCTTTTTGAAAATCGGCGTCGGCTTCCCCGGGAAAAAGGCCCCCAGGGTCCCCGGGGATACTGGAGGAATCCGGGGTCACGGTTTGTCCATGGCCCATTTAAAAAGGGCGCTTCCCCATGTGAAGCCCGCTCCGAAAGCCGAGATCACCACCCAGTCGCCTTTTTCGATTTTTCCCTCTTCATAGGCCTCGGCCAGGGCGATGGGGATGGTGGCGGCGGTGGTGTTGCCGTATTTCTCCAGGTTGACGGCCACTTTTTCCGACGGCAGATCCAGTTTTTTGGAAACCGCGTCGATGATGCGTATATTGGCCTGGTGGGGGACCAGGAGCCCCATGTCGTCCGGGGAAAGATCGTTTTCGTCCAGGATGCGGCCCGAGACATCCGCCATTCCCTTGACGGCGTGTTTGAACACGGCTTTGCCGTCCTGGAAGACATAGTGCATTTTCTTTTCCACAGTCTCCCGCGTGGCCGGGTGAAGGCTGCCGCCGGCATCCACGCGAAGCATATCCGCGCCTGAGCCGTCCAGCCGCAGGATGAAATCCCGGACCCCTTCGTCCTCTTCCTCCGAGGGCTCCAGCAGAACGGCGCCCGCGCCGTCTCCGAAAATGACGCAGGTGTTGCGGTCCTCATAGTCGATGATCCCGCTCATCTTGTCCGCGCCGATGACCATGACTTTTTTGTATTTCCCGGTTTCGATGAACTGGGAGGCGATGGAAAAGGCGCAGACAAAGCCCGCGCAGCCGCCGTTCAAATCGAATCCGCCGCAGTTGGAGGCCTTGATCTCCCGCTGGACAAAGGCCGCGGTGGCGGGCACCGGCATGTCGGGGGTGACGGTGGCCACGATGATCATATCGATTTCATCGGCCGGGATGTTCCGGCCGGCCAGAAGGGACCGGGCCGCCCTGACGGCCATATAAGACGTTCCTTTTCCTTTTTCCAGTATTCGCCGCTCTTTGATTCCCGTCCGGGCGGTGATCCACTCGTCGCTGGTGTCCACCATGCGTTCAAGGTCATGGTTGGACAATCGGGTCTTGGGGGTGAAGTATCCCATTCCTGTCACAATGGCGCGCATGGGCAAGTCCTTATGTTGGAGGCTCGCTCAAAAATAACTGATTTTTGAGCGAGCCCCTGTGTTTTTTTGGCGAAAGCGGCCAAAAAATAACCCCGCGAATACGCTTGCGGGGTTATGGACCGCTAAAAAAAAAGGCGCTGTTTTGAAAAAACAGGCGACCCTTTAAACAAACAGGCGAAAAAAACAGGCCCCGGGTTCGGAGGTTTTTTCGATCAAGGCCGTCATTCCAAGGAATTGATCCTTTCCCGTAATTTCCCAGAGCATTTAAAGGTGACCACCCGCCTGGCGCGAAGGTCCAGGTCTTCTCCGGTGGAGGGGTTTCTGCCCCTGCGTTTCTTTTTTTCCTTGACGCAGAACTTGCCGAAGCCCGAAATCAGAACATCATCTCCCTGCTCAAGCTTGAGTTTGATGATTTCAATGAGAGACTCAACGATTTCCACCGATCTTTTCTTGGTGAAACCCAGTTCGTGAACCTTTACCACAATGTCATTTTTCGTTAACGCCACAAAGCTCCTCCTGTGGGTCATGGCCGCCCGGCTTAAATCCGGGAGGCGTCGTTTTTCGCCGCGTGGTCATCCATTCGGATGACTGGGTCCGGTTCGTCTTCCCCGAAAGCGGCCGCCGTCTCGACCTTTTTCATGATTTCATCCACGCGCCTGGATATTTTATCCAGCTCGTTTTTCCATTCGTCCGGTGGGGTCATGCGTCACGCTTTTCCTTGTCATGCCGGGGATAATGTATTACACAGTCATACGGGCCGCCGGCCCGCTTTTGTTTTGACCTGTTTGGGTTTTCAATGGAGCCGACGGGCGGATTCGAACCGCCTGCCTGCTGATTACGAATCAGCCGCTCTGCCAGTTGAGCTACGCCGGCTACTTAAATACGCGAAGAATATAAATAAATTGTTTATAAATCAAAATCAAGAAAAAATTTCAATAAAATCGTTTTCAAACATCGTGGCCGGACGGAAATCGGAGATCGTCTGCGCCGGCCTGAAGGGCTCGGGCCGGGCCTATCTGGCGGCGAGGCTGCGCGAAGAGCTGGGCCGGCCTTTGGTCATTGTGGCCCCGTCGGCCCCGGACGCGGAAACCCTGGTCCAGGACATGGAGTTCTTTTTAAAAAGCCGGGTCGCGTTTTTCCCCCCGTACAACATTTCTCCCTACAAGCGGGTGGAGTTTCACAGCGAAACGGCCGGGCGCCGGGTCCGGACTCTTTACGAAATGATGGAGGGCGCGGACGGTGTCGTGGTGACCACCGTGGAGGGGCTTTTGAAAAAGCTCATTCCCAAACACGCCCTTTCCGGATTCGCCGAGCCGGCGGAGGCTGGAGAGGAGATGGACCGGGAGGCCCTTTCGGCCAGGCTGGTCGCGGGGGGGTATTCCCATGTCTCCATGGTGGAGGATCCCGGGGATTTCAGCGTCCGGGGGGGAATTGTGGACATCTACTCCCCGTTGTACGACGATCCCCTGCGCATGGAGTTTTTCGGGGACATGGTGGAGTCCATGCGGTTTTTTTCAGCCGCCACCCAGAAGAAAAAAAAAGACGTCCATGAGGCGGTGATTCTTCCCGCCCGGGAGGTGGCGTTTGAGCCGGGCTCCAGGGACGGTTTTGTCCGCCGCATGAAAAAATTGGGAAGGTCTGCGGGCGTTCCGGCCAAAAAGATGGTCCGGATGGCCGAGCGATTCAAAAAAGAGGGGTTTTTCCCGGGTATTGAAAATTTTCTTCCCCTGCTTTACGAAAAACCCGGGATTTTTTTGGACTACATTCCCCAAGACGCCCTGGTGATTTTCATGGACCGGGAGGAAATCGAGGACCAGGCCCGGCGCCTGGGCGAAAGGATCAAAAAAGAGCGTCTGGAGGCCGTCGAAAGCCGGGTCCCGGCGCCGGAGCCCGGGGACCTGTTCCTGGAATGGGAGGAGGCTTTGCGGATTTTAAGCCCCTCAAGGCCCCTGTCCGTCCGGTCCTTTTCCATGACCGGCTCCATGCCGGACGCCGACGCGCCGCCGGAATTTGATTTTTCGGTCCGGGACAACGCGGCTTTGGGAGAGGCCCTGAAATTTTCCCGCTCAAAGGACACCCCCTTCGCCCCCCTGGCCAAGTGGATAAACGGCCATCTGGAGACCGGGCTTAAAATCGTTCTGGCATCCGGCTCCGGGCGCCGGACCGAGGCGGCGCGCTCCCTCCTGGAAGGATACGGCGTTCCGCTGCGTCCGGCGGACGGTTTTCCGGAGGCCATGAAGGCCCGGGGGGGCGTGGCGGCGGCGACGGGAAACCTCTCCGCCGGATTCGCGTGGCCCGGGGAGGCGGCGGTGATCACCGACGCCGAGATCTTCGGATCGGGCGCGAAACGAAAGACACGGCGGAAAAGGTCCCCGGGCTCCGCGCTTCTCAAAACCGGGGATTTGAAAACAGGAGACCTGGTGGTTCACGCGGATCACGGGGTGGGGCGTTACCAGGGGCTGGTCAAGCTGGAGGTCGAGCGGGTTTTCGGGGATTATCTTTTGATTGTTTACCGGGACGACGACAGGCTTTATCTTCCGGTTGAGCGCATCGGCGCGGCCCGGAGATACATGGGCGCCGAGGGGGCCGAGCCGCCCCTGGACAAGCTGGGAGGCCCGTCCTGGGACCGGGTGAGGAAAAAAGTCAAAAAGGCGGCCCGGAAAATAGCCGGGGACCTTCTCAAACTCTACGCCCGGCGAAAAGTGGCCAGGGGCCGCGCCTTTAAAGACTCCGACGGCGATATGGAGCGCTTTGAGGCGGGGTTTGAATATGAGGAGACCCCGGATCAGCGCCGCGCCATTGAGGACGTGTTTCACGACATGGCCCGGCCCCTTCCCATGGACCGTCTGGTGTGCGGGGATGTGGGGTACGGAAAAACCGAGGTGGCGTTAAGGGCCGCTTTCCTGGCGGCCTGGAACGGCCATCAGATCGCCCTGATGGTTCCCACAACGGTCCTGGCGCATCAGCATTTTGAGACATTCAAGGCGCGTTTCAAGGAGTTCCCCATCCGGATCGAATGCCTGAGCCGGTTTGTCGGGGCAAGGAAAGGCAAAGACATCATTGAAGGCGTGACAAACGGCGCGGTGGACATTGTCATCGGGACCCACCGCCTGCTGTCCGGGGACGTGGCGTTTAAGCGCCTGGGCCTTCTGATCCTGGACGAGGAGCAGCGTTTCGGGGTCAAACACAAGGAAAAACTCAAAAGCCTGAGGGAAGCGGTGGATGTTTTGACGCTGACGGCCACGCCCATCCCCCGGACCCTTCACCTTTCCCTCACCGGAATGCGGGACATCAGCGTCATCTCCACCCCGCCCGAGCTTCGCCGCCCCATCATCACCTACATATGCGAATGGGAGGATCGGGTCATCGCCGGCGCCATCCAAAAGGAGCTGGCCCGGGGAGGGCAGATCTTTTTTTTGCACAACAACATCAGCTCCATCTGGAACATGGCCGATCATCTGTCCAGGCTGGTCCCCGAAGTCCGTCTGGGCGTGGCCCACAGCCGCCTGGGAAGCGACAAACTGGAAAATGTGATGATGGATTTTTTCAACCGGAAGCTGGACATGCTGGTGTGCACCACCATCGTGGAGGCGGGCCTGGATATTCCGGCGGCCAACACCATCTTCATTAACCGGGCGGACCGGTTCGGGCTGGCCCAGATGTATCAGCTCAGGGGCCGGGTGGGGCGCTCCGGGGAGCAGGCCTACGCGTTTTTGTTTGTTCCTGATGAAAGCCTTTTGAGCAAAGACGCCAAAAAACGCATGAAGGCCCTCATGGATCACAGCGAGCTGGGGGCGGGATTTGAGATCGCCATGAGCGATCTGCGAATCCGGGGAGGGGGAAGCATCCTGGGCGCGGATCAGTCCGGCCATATCGCGGCGGTGGGCTATGACATGTTTTTAAAACTCATGGAGCAGGCCGTGTCCGAGCTTAAAGGGGAGGCCGCCGCCGAGCCCCTGGACCCGGAGGTGAGCGTTCCCCTGTCGGCCCTTCTTCCCGAATCGTATATCCCGGACATCGATCAGCGCCTCCGGGCGTATCGGCGCATGTCCGAGATGACCCGGCTCAAAGACCTGGCCGGGTTCAAAAATGAGCTGACCGACCGTTTCGGCGCCATGCCCGAAGAGGTGGAGAACCTTTTGATGAAAATGGCGCTGAGGGTCATGTGCGTCCGGGCCGGGGTGAAAAAACTCAAGCTGGAAAAAAATATTCTTTCCCTTTATTTTTCGTCGGCCCACCAGGAAAACATACCGGGCGTCGCGGACATGGACGAATCCGGGCTCGGCGTTTTTGAGATCATCCCCGGACATTTTTTAAAAGCGCGGCTTAAAAAGCGCCCGGTTCGGGGAAGCGTCATGGACATCAAAAACATCTTGAAAGAAATCGCCCGACGTGTTAGCATTTAGACTTTTATCAAAGAATGGAGTTAAATTGAAAAAAGCGTTTTTTTTATGGGGGGTCCAGGTCGCGGCCCTCGCGTTCCTTGTCGCCGCCTGCGGGGTCCCGGACGCGGGTAGAGACGATGAGGACCTGATCCGGGCCGGGAAAACGGTCATCACAAAGGACGATTTCAACCGGGCCTTTGAACTCTCCATGGAGGCCTACGACTATAAATTAGAGGAAAACCGCCGGGATTTTGAAACCGCCATGATGTGGCGCCTGAATCAGAAAATCGAGGAGGCCGTCCTTCTGGAGCATGCCGGACAGCTGGAGATTGATATTTCCGACCCCGAGCTTGAGGATGAGATAGCAAAGATTAAACAGGACTATCCCGACCAGGTTTTTGAGGACCTGTTTCTGGAAAACGCGGTTTCATACGATTCCTGGAAAAAAGAGCTCAGGCGCCGGCTTTTGATCGAACGGCTTATGAAAGCCGAACTGGGGGAAAAAATCGCCATCGGCCCCAAAGACATCGCGGACTATTACCAGGGGCGGGAAAACGAAGAAAAAATTCAGGCGGACGGATCCTCCGACGGGAAGGCCGGGGCGTCCGCCGAGGAAATAAACCGGAGGATTATTCTCCAGATTCGAAGAAAGAAAATTGAGGAGGCCTACGGGCCCTGGATCAGTGGCCTGCGGGAGCGATACCCGCTTCAAATCAACCGCGAATTGTGGGAAGCCATGCTTGATGAGGCGGGCCGTTGAAGGGAATTGCGTCAGGCCGGGGCCCACATCCAATATATGGATAAACTTCTAAAAATGGTCAACTCGTAAAAAAGTTTAGGTGAGATATGAAAACGAAAAACAGCGCGGCCAAAGGGCGCGCCATATGGATTGTGACGTTTTTTTTGTGCGGTGGGCTGTTGTTTTCCCCCCCCCGGGCGGCCGCCAGGGTCATCGACCGGGTCGTGGCCATTGTGAACCATGACATTGTGTCCCTTTTTGATCTTAACCAGGAGATGAAGCCCTATTCCGACAAGATCGTGAACATGGGCTATGACTCTGAAAAAGAGCGGAAAATGCTGTTCAATGTGCGTCAGGACATTTTAAATGATCTGATCGACGGGCTTTTGACCCGCCAGGAAATCGAGAGACAGAAGATCACCGTCTCTGAAACCGAGATCGATCTGGCCGTCGAAGAAGTGAAGAAGCGAAATTTTTTGACGGATGAGGAATTGATCCGGGCCCTTAAAAGCGAGGGCGTCACCATTGAGGGATACCGGGAGAACAAAAAGAACGAGATTCTTCGGCAGCGGCTTTTGAACTATGAGGTGAGATCCAAGATCATTGTCGCCGAACAGGAACTCCGGGATTATTACGACTCCCACCTGGATCAGTTCGCCGGGGACAAAAAATACCATCTGAAAAAAATAGCGGAGAAGATCCCCCCCGGCGCTCTGGCCGAAGAAAAGGACGAGGCTTTAAAAAAGATTGAAGCGGCCCAGGCCCGGCTTCTGGACGGGGAATCTTTTGAGGATGTGGCCGCCGCCTATTACGGGGAAGACCGGGAATGGGAACAGGCCGATGTGTTCAAACACGACGAGCTTTCCCCCCGGATCAAAGCGGCGGTGGAAGGGCTCAAAGCCGGGGAACTCACCTCCATTCTCAAAACCGCCCGGGGGTTCCAGGTGTTTTTTGTGGAAAAAGTAGAGCTTCCCATCGACACGACCCTTGAGGAGGCCTCGGGGTGGATCGAAGACAAGCTGTACCGTGAAAAGGTGGACAAAAGCTACCGGGAATGGCTTTTGAGACTGAGGGCCCGGTCTTATGTGAAAATCATCATTTGACGGCGCCGTAAAAAATCCGATCCGCGGCGTTGCAGCGCTTATTTTTAATTTAGCCATCCCAAGCTTTTTTACGGGTTTATCATCATCATTTAAAACACGCGAAAAGGGCAAAACCACATGGGCAAAGATTACAGCATGCTGTCATTCGGCCGGTATCTCCAGAGCATACGGCTTGAAAAAAGGATGAATCTTGAGGACATTTCAGCCGAAACGCGAATCGGGATCGAAACTCTTCATATGATTGAGAAAGAAGACCACTCCGGGCTTCCGTCCGAAGTCTTTGTGAAGGGTTTTTTAAGGGCCTACGCCAAGGCGGTGGGGGCTGACGGCGACGAGGCCGTCCGGCGCTACGCGTCAAACCGGGAGGATATTCAGGAAGAGGTGAAAATTGATCTGAATCTTGAAGACCCCAATCCCAAATTCTGGCTTCGCCTGGGTCTGGCCCTGACGTCTTTCGCGATACTGGTGGCCGTTTGCCTGTTTGTCATCTCTCTTCCTGAAAAAGATGTTTCCAGCGGCGAAGGCTCCCATGGATCGGCGGCGGGAAAATCCCAGGCCGTTTTGACCGGGGCCAAGACGCCCAAAACAGACCCGGCTTTTCCCGCAGGCAAAGCCCGGGCGCCGGGCCCGGGGAAGTCCTATTTGGAAACACAGGAGCGAAGGGCCGGGTCGGCGATTTCTAAAAAACTTTTTCTTAAAATTGTCACCGTCAAAAAGACCTGGCTCAAGGTCATCGCGGACAACAACCACGCCACTGAATATTCCCTGCTTCCCGGTGACAATCTCTCACTGGAAGCCGAGCGGGGATTTAACCTGCTGGTGGGAAACGCCGCGGGAATACGTCTGTTTTTGAATGACAAACCCATGAAGGTGGTCGGGGGAGACGGCCAGGTGGTGAACATACAGCTGCCGTGAATATGTCCCCCCGGCATGGGGAGCGCGAGTCTTTATGCAAAACGATCCCAACAAAATACTGGTTGAAAGCGTCAAAAGGCTGCTGCGGCGGGGCGCCGTCTCCAACCTGCGCAAAATCGTCAACCACTCCCACGCGGCGGATTTGTCGGTGGCGTTCCGGTCCCTTTCTCTCGCCGATCAGCGCAAGCTGTTTGAGATGATCTCCAGCATTGAGCAAAAGGGCATCCTGCTCAGCGAGCTGAACGAGGACGATTTCCTGGGCCTTGCGGACGGCATCGGCGCGGACGAGCTGGCCAGAATATTTGAAAACATGCCCACCGACGATGTGGCCGACCTCCTGGGCCGTCTTCCCATGGAAATGTCCGACTCCATACTGGCCAAGATGCAAAAAGAGGACTCGGAGGAGGTGGAGGGCCTTTTGAGCTATGGCGATCAGACCGCCGGCGGCATCATGGTGCCGGACTTCATCGCCTTAAAGGAGGACGCCACTGTTCAGGAGGCCATTGAATCCCTGCAAACGGAGCACCAGGACGTGGAGATGCCCTTTTATCTTTACGTGGTGGATGAGTACGGCAAGCTGGCGGGCGTCAGCTCCCTCAGACAGCTGGTGGTCACCCCTCCCAACGCCCTGCTCAAGGATTTCATGACCACCGACGTCTTTTCCGTAAGAACGGACATGGACCAGGAGGAGGTGGCCAAAATTGTGGCCCGCTACGACATCCTGGCCGTGCCGGTGGTGGATGAGACCCACGTCCTGGTGGGCATCGTCACGGTGGATGATGTCATCGACATTTTCAGGAAAGAGGCCACCGAAGACATACTGAAAATGGCCGGGGCCGGGGAGGGGTTCATCGAGACCCAGTCCGTCATGCGAAGCTCCAGAATCCGTCTGCCCTGGCTGTTCGCCAGCTGCGCCGGGGGGATCGTGGCCTTTTACGTGATCAGTTTTTTTGAGATGAGCCTGGCCCGCTTCACTTTTCTGGCGGCCTTTATCCCGGTGATCATGGGCATGGGGGGAAACATCGGCACCCAGTCCTCCACCATCGTGGTGAGGGGCCTGGCCACCGGGCGCTTAAACATACCCGACATCTGGTCCGTTGTGTTCAAGGAGCTGTCCGTCGGCCTGATTCTGGGGGTGGTGTACGGGTTTATCATCGGCCTGGTGGCCCAGTTTCAGCACAGCGCCTTCTCCCTGGCGCTTTCCGTGGGTCTGGGCGTGCTTTCGTCCATGTCCATCGCGGGATTTGTGGGGTCCCTGGTTCCCATGGCCTTTGCCCGGATCAACATTGATCCCGCTGTGGCCACCGGCCCCTTTGTGACCACGGCGGTGGATATCATCAGCGTCTTTTTCTACTTCATGATCGCCACCGCCCTCATCGGTATGTGACCATGTCGAATTTTTTCACCCCCGCCATCCTGATCCGAAGCGTGGAATATGGCGACCATGACCTCATTGTCACATTTCTGACCCGGTCGGACGGAAAGATGTCGGCGCTGGCCAAGTCGGCCAAAAAAAGCGTGAAACGCTTCGCCGGGGTTCTGGAGCTTTTTTCCATTCTTAAAATTGTGTGCGTCACAAAGAAAAAGGGCGGCCTTTCCATCCTCAACGAGGCGGTCATTGTGGACCCGCTGCCCGGTATTCGATCCGATGTGAAAAAGACGGCCTACGCCGGCTACTGGGTCGAGCTGATTCATCAATGGCTGGAGGAGCGGGTCCAACAGGCGGCCGTGTATGATCTTTTGAAAAGCGCCCTTATGGCCATCAACGGCCCCCGGGGAACGGAGGACGGGATTTCGGCGATTTTCCAGATGAAGTTCATGGAGGAGTCGGGACTGAGCCCGGTCCTGGACCGGTGCGTGGCATGCGGAAAATCCCTGGACGACATGAAAAACAAAAAAATCGGTTTCAGCCTGGCCAAAGGCGGCGTGACGTGCCCGGAATGCGACCCGGGCCTGTCCGCGGATATGCGGCTGTCAAAGGGGACCGTCAAGCAGCTGCTGTGGATCGCCGGGAAAGACATGCGCCAGGCGCAAAGGGCCCGCTTTTCGCCCCCCATGCTTAAAGAGGCCCTGGGAATGCTGGAGGCGTTCGCGCCCTTTCACCTGGGAAAAGAGCTGAAAAGCCTTCGCTTTTTAAAGCGGATCAGAGAGGCCTCATGACGGATATTTTCACCCGGACGCTGGAGTCGGGGCCGGTGGAAAACTCGGCGCCGTGCCGGGTGGACATGGGCGGCACCCTGGACATCCCGGCCTTTTATCTGTCCATACGAAAACCGGCGCCGCTCACCTTTAACATCGCCCTGGATTTAAGGACCCGGGTCAGGCTTCTTCCCCACGACCCGGGAAGGGTCAAGGTGTCTTCCCGGGGCTTTGAAAGCGCGGATTTTCCCCTTGACGAGGCGCCGTTTTCCCATCCCCTGGGCCTGATGTTCGCCATCGCCGTTTACTTTAACGGCATGGATTCTCAAAGCCCCGGGGTTCACATGGAGATTGATTCGGCCTCTCCCCCCCGAAGCGCCCTGGGCGGGTCTTCGGCGGCGGCGGTGGCGGCGGTCGGGGCCTTTTTACAGGCCAGGGCGCCCGGGTCCCAAAAACAGGGGGACATGTTCAGGACCGGGGCGGCGCTGACGGCCCACGCCATTGAGCAGGGGGCGGCCGGGGTTCCCTGCGGGCGCCAGGACCATCTGGCGGCGGCCTTTGGAGGGGTGAGCGCGTGGCTGTGGAAAAAGGGGCCGGGAGAGGTGTGTTTTGAAAGAAAATCCCTGCTCAAAAAAGAGGATATTCCGGATTTTGAGAAAAAAATTCTCATCGCCTACTGCGGAAGGCCCCATGTGTCCCAGGATATCAACGGCCGGTGGATCGCCGCCTTTCTGGCCGGTGAAAACCGGACGGTCTGGAAAAAGATCGCCCATTGCGCCCGAACCTTCACGGACGCCGTTGAAAAGGGCGACATCCGCGCCGCCGCCTCGGCCATGAGCCGGGAGACGGCCTTGAGACTGGAGATGACCCCCGACGCCCTGGACGACATGGGCCGGGCCTTTGTCCGGGCCGCCGCGGACGCCGGATGCGGGGCCAAATTCACCGGCGCCGGCGGCGGGGGATGCGTGTGGGCGATGGGAGAGGGCCCCGACATCGCCCGGCTCAAAGAAAAATGGAAACCCCTGGCGGCGGCGGGCCCCGGCTCCCGGGTCCTGGACGCGGGGATTGATTCCCTGGGCCTGGCCTGAGCGAAGGCTTTTTGACTTAAAACACACACATTTAACAGACGCAAAAAGGATAACCACACATGTATTTTCAGGATATCATACTGTCTTTGCAGAAATTCTGGTCCAAAAGGGGATGCGTCCTGACCCAGCCCTATGACATGGAGGTGGGGGCCGGGACCTTTCATCCCGCCACCCTCTTAAGGGCGCTGGGCCCGGAGCCGTGGAACGTGGCCTATGTCCAGCCCTCCCGCCGCCCCACCGACGGCCGCTACGGGGAGAACCCCAACCGCCTCCAGCATTATTACCAGTTCCAGGTTATTTTAAAACCCTCCCCCCTGGATGTTCAGGAGCAGTATCTCAAAAGCTTAAAGGCGCTGGGGGTCAATCCGCTCGAGCACGACATCCGCTTTGTGGAGGACGACTGGGAATCCCCCACCCTCGGGGCCTCGGGCCTGGGATGGGAGGTCTGGCTGGACGGCATGGAGGTGACCCAGTTCACCTATTTTCAGCTGGCCGGCAGCGTGGAGCTGCGTCCTGTGTCTGTGGAGCTGACCTATGGCCTGGAGCGAATCGCCATGTATCTCCAGGGCGTTGACAATGTGTACGATTTGAGGTGGAACCCGGAGATTTCCTACGGGGATGTTCACCACCAGCAGGAGGTGGAGCAGTCCCGCTACAATTTTGAGGAGGCCGACGCCGACATGCTCCTGGGCATGTTCAGCGCCTATGAGGCCGAGGCCATGAGAATCGCCGAAAAATCCATGGTTCTTCCGGCCTATGAATACTGCCTGAAATGCTCCCACACCTTCAATCTCCTGGACGCCCGGGGGGCCATCAGCGTCACCGAGCGAACCGGCTACATCACCCGGATTCGAAACATCGCCCGGGCGTGCGCCCGGGCGTATCTGGAGCAAAGGGAATCCATGGGGTTCCCATTGCTCCAGAAGACGACATCGTAGAAAATCCGATCTACGGTGTTGCAGCGGTTATTTTTAATTGAGGCATACTTACATGTATTGCCTCAATTAAAAATAACCGCTACGCCTTGTATATCGAATTTCTACGATGCCGTTGATCCATTTTTTGTGAGTTTACCAAAAGAAGGGATGAAAAAAAAGACCACGGATAAAACCGAAACACACACAGGATAAAAATGAAAACACTGCTTCTTGAAATCGGAACCGAAGAAATCCCGGCGGGCTACATTCAGCCGGCTCTGGACGCCCTTGTGTCGGGCCTGAAAGGAAAACTGGAAAACGCCGGGATCGATTTTGGAGCCGCCCGGTCCTTTGGAACCCCCAGGCGGCTTTGCGTGGAGATCAAAGATGTCTCGGAAAAACAGCGGCCCGTTGTGACGGAAATTTTAGGCCCCCCGGAAAAGGCGGCCTTTGATGAAAACAACGCCCCGACCATCGCGGCGGAAAAATTCGCTGAAAGGGCCGGCGTCCCGGTGAGCCGTCTCAAGCGGGTGGAGACCCCCAAGGGCCGGCGGATCATGGCGGTTCAAAAAAAGCCGGGGCTGGCCGCCCAGGCGGTCCTGAAGGACATTTTGCCCCAGGCGATCTCCTCCATTCCGTTTCCCAAGACCATGAGATGGGGGGATTTTTCCATGCGTTTCGCCCGTCCCGTCCACAGCATTCTGGCGCTTTTCGGCCGTCAGGTCATTTCGTTTTCCATGGAAAATATTAAAAGCGGCCGGATCTGCCGGGGACATGCGTTCATGAGTCCCGGGAAAATCAAGATTGATTCTCCCGAAGAGTATGAAAAACGCCTGGAGGAGGCCTTTGTCATCGTGGACCCGGCCGTCCGAAAGGCAAAGATCGCGGAAAAAGTCTCTGAGGCCGCCCGGGAGAAAGGCGGCCGGGCGCTGGAAGACGCGGCGCTTCTGGACATCGTGGCCAACCTCGTGGAATATCCGGCGGTGTCGGCGGGCGCCTTTGACGCCGATTTCCTGGCCCTGCCCCGGGAGGTTCTGATCACGGCCATGCGGGAGCACCAGAAATATTTCGCCGTGGTGGATGAAAAAGGCGGCCTTATGCCTTTTTTCATCGCCGTCAACAACACCCCGGCCAAAGACATGGACCTGGTTTCAAAGGGGCATGAGCGGGTGCTGCGGGCCCGGCTGGCCGACGCCCGGTTTTTTTATGAGAATGATGTGGCCGAGCCCTCCTCCCGGCGGGTGGAAAAGCTGAAAAAAGTCCTGTTCCAGGCGGATTTGGGCTCCATGCATGAAAAGACCCTCCGGGTTCAAAAACTGTGCCGGTTTATATGCGGCCGGGTCAGGCCCGGGGACCGGGACTTCGAGGCGCATGCGGAGCGCGCCGCTTTTCTGTGCAACGCGGACCTGGTGAGCAAGGTGGTGGTGGAGTTTCCCAAGCTCCAGGGGGTCATGGGCCGGGCGCTCACCCAGGTTGAAAACGAGCCCCCGGAAGTGTCAACGGCCATTGAGGAGCGCTACCGGCCCACGCGCTCCGGCGGCCCCCTTCCCGAATCCGAGGCCGGGGCGGTTTTGAGCGTGGCGGATAAAATCGACTCCATCTGCGGATGTTTCAGCGTGGGATTTGTCCCCACCGGGGCCCGGGACCCCTACGCCCTCAGACGCCAGGGAATCGGCATTGTCCGCATGATGCGCGAAAGGGGATTTTCGTTTGATTTGACGGATCTCATCAAAGAAAGCCTGGGCCATTTCACGGACCATTTAACGGGCGGGGACATCGATCAGACGGCCGCCGATATCGAACGGTTTTTCAAAACCCGGATGGAAAATCTTCTGGAGGACGAGGGGGTTTCAAAGGATGTGGTCCAGGCGGTCACAGGCGTTTCCACCGACCATATCCCCGGGGTCTGGGAACGGGCCGGGGCGCTGGAGGCCATTAAGCGAAAACCGGATTTCGAGCCTTTGGCCGTCGCCTTCAAGCGGGTGGTGAACATCGTCAAAAAAGCGGACCCCGACTCCTTCCGCGCGGATGGGCCGGACCCGGGCCTGTTTGAGGATGACTGCGAGGGGGCGCTTCTGGACGCGTTTCAAAAAACGTCTGAAAAAATTCAGGAAAAAACCGCCCGGGGCCGGTATGGCGAGGCCCTTTTGGACGCGGCCTCCTTAAGAAAGGAAGTGGACGCGTATTTCGACGGCGTCATGGTCATGGACCCCAACCCCGAAATCCGGGCCAACCGGCTGTCCCTTTTAAAGAAGCTCGGGGACATGTTTAATATTTTCGGGGACTTTTCAAAACTTTCCGCCTGATGGCGGGCTTTAAGGCGCATGCGGTCGGGGGGGTGGCGGCCGGGGCCGGTTTTTCGGCGCTCGGTTTTTACGCCCACTCCCTTTCCCTGCCGCAGGCGGCGGCGGTGGCCATTGTGGGCGCGGTCTCGGGTCTTTTGCCCGACCTGGACAGCGACACGGGAAAGCCCCTGGCCTTCATGTTCCATTTTATCTCGGTCCTGATTCCCAGCCTCCTTTTTTCACACGCGGCCCGACTCTGGGGGACCTCCCCTGAGCTGGTCCTGTGCTATTTTTCCATCTCCTACGTGGCCATCCGCCACGTCGGATGCGCCCTGATCAAAAAACTCACCGTTCACAGGGGCGTCATGCACAGCGTTCCCTTCGCGGTTTTATGCGCCGGCGTCGGGTATCTTTTGTTTTCAGACTCGGGAAAAGACATGGCCCGCCTCTGCGCCCTCACCGTTTTCTTCGGATGCATGCTTCACCTCCTGATGGATGAGCTTAACGCCTTTACCGTCAAATTCGGCTTCATTCCCGTCTTAAAAAGGTCCACCGGCACGGCCATGAAGCTTAAATCCGATTCCCTGCCGGCCACGCTTTTGATCTATTTTCTGGCGGCCGGGGTCTGGGGGGTTGTTGTTTTGCGCGGCTGAAGAGTGGACGAGTGTCTCAAACCTTAAGCCTGCCGGATTGAAGCATATACGCCGCCACAATCCCGGCGCCGAACCCCACCGCGAGGTTGGAGGCCAGGGTGACGCCCGCCATGAGCAGGACCACAAACAGGTCCTTTTTTTCCTTCACATCCAGGATGGACAGGCCCAGCTGGATCCCGGCGAATATCAGGAGCGCGCCCAGCATGGAAAAGGGGATGAGTTTCAAAACGGCCAGGGCATGGGGGCCCAAAAAGAGCGCCAGGCACAGGAAAACGGCCCCGATGATGAGGTTGGAGCCGGCGGCGCGGGCGCCGAACCGGTAATGGGCGGCCAGGCCCCCGGCCCCGTGGCAAAGGGGCATGCCCCCTGTGAAAAAGCACAGGAGGTTGGCCAGCCCCATGCTCAGGCAAAGGGCCGGATGGGTGGTTTTTTTGGCCTTTTCCCCGAAATAGCGCCGGGCCAGATCGGCGTTGGCGATCACGGCGTTTCCCATGGTCATGGGAAGCTGGGGCAGAACCAGGAAGATCAGGGCGAATGACAGGTCCGCCTGGGTCGGAAAACCAAAGGGAAGGATGTCGGGCAGGCGAAATCCGATCCGGATTCCCTCAAATCCCCCGGGTTTTCCCAGGATCAGCCCCGCCGAAAGGCCGAAGACGATGGCGACAAGGGCGGCGGGAAGTTTTTTGCTGTCTAAAAGAAACAGGATGATGAGCGTTCCGATAAGGCCGATGATCACGCCGATGGGGACGGGGCCCAGGCTCTGGAGGCGCAAAAACGGCTCGGCCGCGCCCTGGAGGGCCTGGTGGCCGGAGGTCCCCAGCACGAATTTGACCCCCTGGACCGTGAGCAGAACCCCGGTGGACATCTGGACCCCTCTCACCGTGGCCCGGGGAATATAACGGCCCGCCAGTTTGATGGCCCCGGACAATCCGATGATCAGAAGAAGCAGGCCCATTAAAAGACCGGCCCCCGAAATCTGGGAGGGGGAAAGGGACATGGCCACGGCGTAGGCCCCGATGACCTTCATGGGCTGGACCGGCGTCGGGGTCCGGAAATACAGGCCCGAGAGAATATAAAACGCGCCGATGGAAAAAAAGAGCCCGGACGGGCTCAGTCCGTTGATCATGATCATGCCCATGGCGATGGGCAGAAGGGTTCCCAGATCGCCCAGGGAGCCCGCCGCCTCCATGCGGTTGAATTGGAAAGGGGATGTCATTTTTCCTCCCGGTCTCTGTTTTTTAAAAAATCGCCCATCAGGGCGGTTTTTCCGTTGAAGCGCAGCTCGATTTGATCCGGGTTCTCGCCGATCCGAAGGGTTAAAAGGGTTTCCGGGGAGCCCGGGGACGGATCCAGCTCGGGAAAGGCGGCCCGAAGACCGGGAAAATCCGCTTTTTCAAGAAAAACCGACAAAGCCGCCAGCCGATTTTCAATGGACTGTTTTTCACGCCCCGGCGTCTTTTTGTCAAAATACGCCCGCATGAGCGCCTCATAGGTTTTTTCGCCCGTTGTCTGGACGCATTTGTCTTTAAGGGTCAGGGAGATTTCCATTCTTTTTCCCGGCATGGCCGTCTCCTGTGGGGGATGGGGTGGGGAAGGCTCGACTGACAATGATGGCGCCCATCATACCGCAAAAAGAAAATGAATGCAAGGGGCTCTACCTGCCGGACGGCATGTATGCCGTGACGGCCCCGGCGCAGGGAAATAGCGCCGGGGAAGAGTATGATTGGCCTGTCCTTTTTTACCTTGAGTTCCGTTATCCCCAGCCCGAGGCAATAGATTGAATGGAAAGAATTTGTATGGATGGAATGTCAGGCAATCGGATATCATTGGTAAAAAAATGAGTTGCCCCGGCGTCTAATGCCGCGCTGATCTGGATGGCATCCGGTGTTCGGATATTATGGACGGACCTGAGCTGTGCCGCCTGTTCCGCAATAGCGCTTGAAACCTCCAACATCATCAGCCTTGAGTTAAGCAGGATGTCCCGGTATTCTGTCGCCAGTTCTCAATTATTGTTGCGTAATGGATGCACCAGCGCTTCAAGTAAGGTCACGGTTGAAGTGACAACCAGAAAATTTCCCCTGTCCATTTCTTCAAAGAAAAGTTTTACCGTTTTAATGTGCGCAGGATTTTCTTCAATAAAATAAATCAGGGGCGCGGTATCAAGTCCCACCGTTTTTCCCTGCAATGCGTCTATCCATTCCACGATGATCTTTCCTCATCAATATATGTTTTTACATTCAGTCCCTTCCAGATATTCTTGCCTTTTCCTTGTAGCTCCAAAATGCTTCGGGGCTTTGTTTTACCTGTTTTTTTCCGAATCAATGTCGCCATCTCTTCTAAAAGACGAAGCTGATCTGAAAGATTTAATATCTTTATTTCGGATATGACTTGATTGTAATTTACGTCCGACATGATACGTCTCCTGTTTTTCCGCTCCCGGTCGCGGCCGGTCACCAGGGTTCCCCCGCCGCCGCAGTAGAACTGATGCTCCCGGCAGGGGTGGA